>CAZHQP010000073.1:0-10515 GCA_964534735.1 uncultured Roseivirgaceae bacterium | reverse complement strand
ACAGCCGACTGGTTGTATGAAAAGTATGGCTTTACCAAATTGCCCAAGCCGGAAATTTATATGGAGCGTTATGATGCGGATGTTTATAAACCACACTAAGCTTTATGGGACTGCTTGACTTTCAAGAATCAGGCCAGTCGAGTCAAACGCACGCTCAGTCAAAAACCCACTTGTGAATAATACCGAAGGGCTAACGAGTGTAATTGCTGACCCGGTGAAGTACAAAACGTAGTGGGGCTCCGGAGCCGTTGCATGGCTACGGTTTCAAAAAATGTTGATCCGGGCTATTTATTCCGGCTTGCAACCAAAACACCAAAAGATGAAACCGGACTCCATACCAGAAAACCACTAAATCTTTTCCAGCCCCGTTTACAGTGATAGTTTTGACACCCCTATCCGAACATCGTAATGCCACTCTACATTGACCTCCACATCGATCATACCCTCACACCGGATGTTATCAAAAAATGCCATGTTGCAGACAAAGCTATTCAGGCTAAATATGGTGTGCGGTACTTGCAGATTCTCCTCAACCAGCCGCAAGGCTACTTGTTTTGCCTGATCGAAGGCCCCAGCAAGGAAGCCTGTGAGAAAGTTCACCAGGAAGCACACGGTAACATTGCATGCAATATTCTGGAGATCACAGAAAGTGATTTCAGTGCATTGCTCGCCAATAAGAAAAAAGACGGAACAGATTTTACGCTCAATTCAGATGGAACACTTGACACCGGCATCCGCGCATTACTGATCATTAACCTGCTTGGTCCAACTGAACATTACCAGGCTGCTAAAGAAATTATCAAAAATCTGACATATCATGAGGAAGGAAGAACTGCCGGGAGTTTTGAAAACCGGCTCACCGTGATCTTTGATTCGGTTACTTCAGCTGTTGCAGCAGGACTGAATATCCGGCATGCAATTGTTGACAGTGAAATCCCGGTTGAGCTGCGGATGGCCGTGAGCACGGGATCTCCGCTGGATGCAGAAGGCAATTTTTTTGAAGCCGTCAGAAGATCAGTAGATCATTTATCATTCATCTCCGGCAACGGTCAGATAACCCTTAGTTCAAAAGTGATGGAAGCGTTCGAAGGTGACCGTGAGCCAACAGTTGAAATTCTTAATGTGCTGACTCCCGCAGATGAAAAGTTTCTCACCCGAATCATGGGCTGTATTGAACAGGTTTGGGACAAAGAAACGATTACGATGCCTGATTTTGCACGTGAATTAGGAATGAGCAAATCGCAGCTGGCCCGGAAGCTTAATGCACTTACCGGGTTATCACCAAACGATTTTTTAAAAGAATACCGCCTGAGAAAAGCTATCATATTAATGGAAGAGCAAGGTCTCAATATTGCCGAAGCGACACTCGCAGTTGGATTCAGTAGTCCTTCCTATTTCACAAAATGTTTCCGTAAACGCTTTGGCCGGGTTCCCTCTGCTTATCTAACTACTGCATAGCGTTAGATTACATGCGCCAATTTTACCAGCAATTGGTTCAAACGCGGTAGCCGGTGCGCATACCCACGCGCTACTTTTGCCTGTCAAAAAAAATTAAGACAGTATGAAAAGAAAAATTTTAATGGTGTGCGGATTGATCGTAGCGCTGATTGCCTGCACGCCTGTGCAGAAAAAAGTTTCCGGAACAAAGTCTGCTAAAAAACAATTGTTCCTGGACGTACATGACATCGGGCCGGGTAAGGTAACTTTCAATGCAGTAGCCGATGCGCATAAAAAAGATCTCGCTGTGCAGGGCGCATTTGATGTGAGCTTTATTAAGTATTGGGTGGATGAGCAAGCCGGCAAGGTGTATTGCCTGGCGGAGGCAAAATCTGAATCAGATTTATTCAAGACCCATCAGCAGGCACATGGGCTTGTTCCTGATTACATTATGAATGTAACCGATGGGCCCGAAGCTAAGCTTACCGGCAAAACAATGTTTTTGGATGTGCATCACCTTGAGCCTGGAAGTGTAACTGCAGAGGCTGTAGCGGCTGCACACGCAAAAGACCTCGCAGTTCAACAAAAACACAATGTAAATTTTATCAACTATTGGGTAGATGAAAAGCAGGGAACTGTAGTTTGCTTATCCGAAGCACCGGATTCACTTGCAGTGATCCAAACGCATGCGGAAGCACATGGATTGATACCTTCAAAAGTGGAACGGGTAAAACAGGGACAATAACCAGGTTCTTTTATTTAGCATGAAATCCCCGCAAGGGGATTTCTGTTTTTATGGCTGTACACGTTTCCACAAAATTACTATCTTGAGAAATGAAAAAGTTACCCCTCCTCTCCGGCTGCATCTATGCGCCCGGCAATTCAGTGGATGTAACGCTTATTAAATATCAGTACTAAGGCGAGTGATTTCACTATCTTTGCCTCAACCGTAAATAATCTTGATCCGGCAACTCTTCCACCATTCCCGTCACATTGCCTTATATGGAATCTCCATGGCGCTGCTCGTGTGGGTGCTTAAGTGGCTTGAATGGAAATACCTGATCACCGACAACGCATCCGATATTTACCTTGGCTTGATCGCCATCCTGTTTACATTATTGGGTGTTTGGGTAGCTAGTCAGCTTGTTAAGCCAAAAATTGAAACGTTAATCGTTGAAAAAGAAGTTTACGTTCCTTTACCGGATGATCAATTGATAAATGAAGCCGGCCTGAAAAAGCTTAATCTCACCGCGCGGGAAGCTGAAGTGCTGCAATTGATCACGCAAGGCCACACGAATGCGGAGATTGCCGACCGGCTTTTTCTATCCCTGAGCACAATTAAAACGCATGTCTCCAACCTGCTTGTTAAAATGGAGGTAAAGAACCGTGCACAGGCTATTGAAAAGGCTAACCGGCTAAGGCTCACCCCGCGGTAATGCAATACTTTTGTATGAATTCCGACAATTTTATAAGGTTGATACTTTAGTATGAAGACCTTACCGGCAACGGAATGCAGGTTTGCGTAAAAAAACTCTATGAAACGAATCGTACTGATTTTTGGATTGGTCCTGGGAACAATCCTCGCCACAAACACCGTGTACATGATGAGCCGCGTATGCAGTAATCCGGATTTTGAGACAAACGATGTACTGGGGTATGCCGCAATGGTTATCGTTTTTTCCCTCACGTTTTTTGGCATCCGGAATTATCGCAACAAGCAACTCAACGGGGTGATATCGCTTGGTAAAGCTTTTAAAACCGGAGCGCTCATAGCGCTGATTGGTGCAACAGTGTATGTTGTTGTCGGACTATCATACTATTATGTATTTGCACCGAACTTCCTGGACCAATATGCGCAGCATGTACTTCATCAGGCATCACGTCATGGAGCAACAGCTGCGGAGCTCACTGCTAAAACACAAGAGCTGGCTGAATTTAAGGAGATGTATAAAAATCCGCTTTTTGCTATACTGATCTCATACATGGAAGTGCTGCCAATCGGGTTAATCGTTGCGTTCGTAAGCGCGTTGATCCTTAAAAGAAAGTCCGGTAAAACCCCGTATCCAGGGTGACATGCTGCGAGCTTTTAACCAATATCTTCGCCCGGTATCCATAACCCCCCGTATGAACGAAACAGAACAAAACCTCCGGCTGGCGGAACAAAAAGCAAAAGAACTGTTTGCTGCAGTAGCAAAACGCGGACTGATCATTGCCGGCAAATCAGAAAAACAGTTATGCGCAGAGATTGTACAGATTGCAAAAGATGATTTTGACATTGATCAGCACTGGCATAAAAAAATAGTTCGGGCCGGCATCAATACCTTGCAGCCTTTTATCGGAGATCCGCCTGACCGTGTTATCCAGGCTGATGATATTGTGTTCTTTGATTTCCATCCGGTTTACAAAGGTTGGGAAGCTGACCTAGGAAGAACCTATGTGCTGGGCAATGATCCTGCAAAACTGAAACTGCAAAAAGATATTGAAGCCGCATGGCACGAAGCAAATGCCTGGTACTTTAAACAGGATAAGCTTACCGGTGCAGAGTTTTTCCAGTATGTTGTTGCCTTAACCAGGCGTCACGGCTATGAATTTGGAAATGCAATCGCAGGTCATATTGTTGGCAAGTTTCCGCATGAGCAACCCGATGATCCGAATGATCCATGCCTTGATGTGCATCCGGATAACCATACGGATATCCTTCAGCTGGATAAAGCTGGCAATAAACGGCACTGGATCCTCGAACTTCAGTTTATTGATCGAAGCCGGAATATCGGAGCATTCTTCGAACAGTTGCTAACAAGGCCATAGTTGTAAAATACATACTCACAAAAGACGCCTTTCATGGGCGTCTTTTTTATTGGCAGATTGTATATCTTGGGGTAAGAACATAAAATCCCGATGACATGAAGCGTTACAGTCAATACATACTGATTTTGATAACTATCCTTACCGGCTGTAGCGGGTCGGATGTATATCAGGGCAACTGGAAAGCAACCGATTCGGAAGGCAACAAATTTGAAATTGATTTTGAGCCGAAAAGTTTTAAGATTAAAGACTCGAACGGAAAAATCAGAACCTATCAATACACCCAAAACTCCGTAAAATTTGAAAATTCGGTGAAGACCTATGGGATCCGTTTGAGCGATGGAAGAATACTCAATATTCATTTTCCACTGGCTGATGATAGCAGCAAGGCAGTGTTGATGCTCGAAAATGGTGAGCCACTCTACACAATTTGCAGAACGGAGTACATAGCATACAAAGATCTTTATAATTTGATGGAATGAAGTCTTTAACGATCACCGTCTCTGAAAACATCGGTTCCGTTTCCGCTGAACTGATTGAGCCTCCGAAAATGAAATCCTTGCTCGTGTTCGCACATGGTGCAGGCGCAGGAATGAATCATAAATTCATGATCAGCCTATCGGAAGCGCTGGCAACATACGGCATCGGAACGTTGCGTTATAATTTTCCATACATGGAAAACGGAAAAAAGCGGCCCGACATGCCGGCAGTTGCCACCAAAACCGTGGAGAAGGTTTTAGAGAAAGCACACCAACTGTTTCCCAAGATCAACATCTTCGGGGCCGGTAAATCGTTTGGCGGAAGAATGAGTTCGCAGTGGCTGGCGAAAAATCAGCCTGATTATGTGAAAGGACTTATTTTTTATGGATTTCCGTTACACCCGGCCGGGGCACCCGCAATTGATCGGGCTGATCATTTAAAAGAAGTGATGGTACCTATGCTTTTTCTTCAGGGCACACGCGATGCGCTGGCAGAAATAGGCCTGATCAAGCAGGTTACCGGCAAGCTTAAGAGGGCTTCACTCGTGTTATTTGAAAAAGCTGATCACTCGTTCAAGTCGGGCAAGCAGGAATTTATCCCAGAGCTGGCGAACGCAACTAAAGCCTGGCTCGATCAACTGAAATAAATTATACGATTTGTGCATGAAAAGCGTTAGCTTTCCATAACCCCCAAAATCCATGAAAGTATTTCTCACACTTATCAGCTTATTGTTAGTAACCGCAGCATCTGCACAAACGCATAAGCTGCTGCCGATTGATCAGGCCGGATGGCAAATGGTAAACTACGATCCGCATACTATTAATACATCTGACACCGGGCGCGTTTATTACAAAGTTACGCTCACCCGACAGGGAACTGTAAAACGCTTAACCCTGCTCAACAATACATTTACAGCTTCAACTGAAAAGAAATGGCGGGATCATCTCAGCGGAGTTCAGTTTGAGCGCTCCAACAGCAGCAAACCTCGAAGAAAAGATTACACCGGAACAATTTCAATTTCACGTGAAAGGTGCAACCCGGATTTACAGTAGCGGGCTAGTGAAAAAAAGACTGATCATAGCAGCAGTAATTCTTGCAGGCCTTTTCACAGCCGCCTGCATATTTCTCTATGTTGTTCAGGAGAAGCTGATCTTTCATCCCACGAAATTAGGAAAGGCCTACGCGTTTGGATTTGATGACACCTTCGAAGAGAAATATATTCCGGTTGCTGATGGAACAGTTTTACACGGACTGCTTTTTAAAGCTGATTCAACAAAGGGCCTCATTTTTTATCTCCACGGAAACGGTGGTGCTGTAAGTTCTTGGGGAGGTGTCGCTAAAACCTATACAGATCTTAACTATAATGTATTCATTATCGATTATCGCGGCTATGGGAAAAGTGAAGGCGCGATCAGCAGTGAAGCACAGCTTGCCGAAGATCTTCAAACGGTATACGATGATTTGAAAAAGCAGTATACTGAAAATACAGTCATTGTTTTAGGGTACTCCATTGGCACCGGTCCTGCTGCGAAGCTTGCTTCCGTTAACCATCCGAAGTTGCTGATTTTACAAGCCCCATACTACAGTTTAACCAATATGATGCGAAGCCTGTTCCCGGTTGTCCCGACTTTCATTCTCAAATACAGGTTCCAGACAAACGAACACCTGAAAGCCTGCGCCATGCCTGTTGTGATCTTTCATGGCGATCAGGACGAGGTTATTCCGTATGCATCGGCAGTTAAGCTGAAGAATGAAGCTGGCAACCGGGTTACACTGATTACATTACCCGGACAAACTCATAATGGCATTACCGATAATCCGGAGTATAAAGTTGAGCTTAAAAAAATCTTATCACGATGAGCGACCTGTGGCTTGACCGATGGAATGAACGATACTCTCATAAAGAATTTGCGTATGGTGTAGAGCCAAATCTCTATTTAAAAGAGCAACTGGAAAAGTTGTCGCCCGGGAAAATACTTTTCCCGGCAGAGGGAGAAGGCCGCAATGCAGTTTTTGCAGCAAAGCGGGGCTGGGATGTTTCAGCGTTCGACATTAGTGCTGAAGGAAAAAGGAAAGCCTTGCAGCTTGCTGAGCGGAATGAGGTAACGATCCATTACCAGGTGGGTGAGTTGCTTAGCCTGGGCTTTAGACCTGAACAATTTGATGTCATTGCGCTGATCTACGCACATTTTCCGGCCGGCATTAAATCTCTTATTCATACAACGCTCGATCAATATCTGAAAAAAGGAGGCTTGATTATTTTTGAAGCCTTCAGTAAAAAGCACCTGAAATACCTGGCGAAGAATGAAAAAGTTGGCGGACCCAGGGAACTGGCCATGCTGTTTTCAATCGAGGAATTGAAAGCAGACTTTTCAAATTATGAAGCGCTCGTGCTGGAAGAAAAAGAGGTTGAGCTGTCAGAAGGTACGTTTCACAATGGAACCGGTTCCGTAATCCGGTTTGTCGGCCGAAAGTTATAGCCTGTTTAAAACATGATAAAGCCACTGGTTTTCGTGATGCGGGACCAGCACACAGATTGCAGAGTTATTTACTGTATAAGCGGATCCTGATAACCCGGCAGCCGGATCGTAAACTGCGAGCCTTTATCAACCGCTGAATCAACCGCGATGGTTCCGCCCAGTTTTTCCACCGTTTCCTTTACGATGTAGAGTCCGAGACCGGAGCCGGTTGATTTTTCATGCGCCTGAAAAAACATCTCGAATATGCGAGGTGCATAATCAGGCGAAATGCCTATGCCATTATCTTCGATCACAATGGCCAATGCATCACCTTCCTGCCGGGGCTGTGCCTGTGCAGAGATTTTAATGAATCGCTCCTCCTTGGCGGGATCATAATACTTAAATGCGTTTGAGACTAGATTTCCAATCACCATTTGCAGGCGCGTTACATCCGATGAAATAAATATATCATCCGCCACGTCAACCTCAACTTTCACGCTCTCCGATCCGGGATAGAAGCTCAGGTCTTCCAACACATGCCGCACAACATTCCTGACTTGCAGCCGTGTCCGTACAATTTCAGTCCTGCTGTTGCGCGAATAGTCGGAGATGTCAGTAATAAACTTGTCCAGGTTGGTGATCCGCGTTTTCATCAGCGAGATGTAATGCCGGATCTCTGTTATATTGTTTTCTCGTTCCGTCAGCTGAATCAATCCCCGTATAGAGCTCAAAGGTGCACGAAGATCATGCGAGGTGCTGTACACGAAGCGGTCAAGCTCGCTGTTAATCTTGGTCAGCTCATCATTTTGCAAACGGATCTTCCGCTCATTCTTTTTTAATGCTCCCTCCGACCGGTAATGGATCTTCAGCATAAAATTAAGGATGAGTACAGAAGATATGATGCAAACGAGAAAGTTAAATACAAGATTGATCTGTGTATAGCTTTCACTGCGGGCCTCCTGCGGCAAAATATCAAGCGGGGTAAACAACGTAAGAAAGAAGAACACAATTGATAGTCCTGCTATAAAAAAAGCTTTACCCCTGTGTTCATATCCGAAAACTGCAAAAGCGCTCACAGCTATCATAATATAGAACATATACAAGCCCGTACTGATCTGTTCAACGCTGGTAAACAGGTACACGGTGAGGTTAATACCTATGCCCAGCACCATGTTACCGATAACCGGTTTATGCATTCGGTTTAGTCCCCAGCCTGCCAGGATCAATCCTGCACACGCCAACTGATAGGGCCACGAATAATAAATTCCGGAAGCCAGGTCGAACACGATATACAGAACGTTTGCGGTAAAGGCGATCAGGCAAAGCTGACCGGTTAGCAATACCCGTTTGTACTGCGTATTGGAAAGAATAAAGTCGTTCTTTCCCATGACCAGAGCTTTGAAAAAATTTTGAACCGGGCGAGCCATATCAAAGATCCACAAAAGGTAAAACTATTCCTGAAGAGTAAAACATTTACCCGGGTTTATTTTTTTCACATCTCCTGAACAGGTTCGTCCGGGGCGGAGATTCCCTCACCCGCTTCGTGTTACTCATTTATCCTCCGGGTAGTCTTGCGGAAATCTCTTCCGCTGAATAATCCCGAGACCACAGGCCGCAGAGATTTAACGGTTCATCAAGAAAACCCGGCATACTATCAAGTCTGGCGGCCGGAGTCCTTCATCCTGCGTTGCTTATGAATGAATGAATCGTCAACATAACTTAAAAAAAAGACTATGAAAAAGTTAATCGTAACACCCCGTGCAGTACGCTTCCTCATCGCGTTTGGATTCGTATTACCGCTCCTTGCATTTACTTCGCTTCGCGGAGGCGACAGTTTTGAAATCTATTTGGGGAAAATCCGCCTGGTGCAGCAGTTCCTGCACATGGATGCATCAACCAAAACAATTGATCTTTCTTCGGCAGTTGACAACGATGTATTGAAAGTAATCTTTAATCATTGCGGACAAACAAGTGCCAATCGTACGCTTTCATTAAAAAGCAACACGACTGTGATGAAGCAATGGAAGTTTGCAGACATGAAAGCAGGTGATTCACCCGAGATGGCTGTTTCCGTAGCAGAAATCCGGGCTGTGCAGAAAGCAAACAAGGGAAAGCAGCTTAGTTTATTTTATACATCCGATATGCTGAAGGAAGGAAGAGTGCTTGCAACGATCACGCAACGAGATGCCAGTGCCAGCGCCCGTTGATTAATATTTGTTTATGACAGAATGGAGGGTTTATCAAGTGACTGTCTCTTGTATTTTATCTTCACCGCCATGCGGTTTACTCCCCGTTCGGAATGTATTCGTAATTGCATATTTCTTTGTAGCTTCGCTGTTCTATAAAATAAAAAGGCAAGCTTAACCAAACTGCATTATGATCTTTGAGAAAATTTTAGAGGAGAATAAAAACTGGATTGAAAAACAACTGAAGCTTGATCCGAATTATTTTAAAGATCTCTCGAAAGGTCAATCCCCTGAAATCCTGTACATCGGCTGTTCCGACAGTCGCGTGACAGCAGAAGAGATTATGGGTGCAAAGCCGGGTGAGGTATTTATCCACCGGAACATTGCCAATATTGTTGTGAACAGCGATCTCAACGTAATGTCGGTAATCAACTATGCCGTGCGGTTCCTGAAAGTAAAGCATATCGTAGTATGCGGCCATTATTACTGCGGAGGTGTAAAAGCTGCCATGGAATCAGCGGATATGGGGATCATGAATCTCTGGTTGCGTAACATCCAGGATGTCTACCGCCTGCACAAAGACGAGCTTCATGCCATGCGGGATGAAGAAGGTCGCTATAAAAGATTAGTAGAGCTGAACGTTCAGGAACAGTGCATCAACTTACTAAAGACTATTGACGTGCAGCAGGCATACCGGGAGCGCGGCATCGATATTCACGGTTGGGTGTTTGATGTGAAGACTGGCCGACTGATTGACTTGAAGATTGATTTCGAAAAAATCCTGAAAGGCCTTTCTGATATCTATACCTATAAGGAAAACGAATAAGCGTTACCGGAGAACTAATTTTCCGTTGGCTGTTTTTACATCCCGGCCATTTCGTGTGAGAACCATCCGGTATAAATACATTCCCGGTGGAACTGTGGAGCCTGAAGAACTCTGTCGGTCCCACTGCAATACGTTTGTTCCGATAAAAAGGTCATGCCGGGTAAATGTATTAATCACTTGCCCGTTTGCATTCATCAGCTCAAGTAAGAGATTATCGGGTTGCTGATCGCCCGTAATAATAACCGGGAAGAATACATCTGCCTGTGACGGGTTCGGGTACGGTCGCTGAATAGCAACTGAATTATCCATCAGCACCAAAAAA
>CAZHQP010000072.1:0-10627 GCA_964534735.1 uncultured Roseivirgaceae bacterium | reverse complement strand
TTTCGCTGTTCAATATTTTTGTTAAAGACTTGTTAATCGGTTAACCATTCGTCAGAATCTGCAAACTTCTATTGAGTATGTTCGTAAAGGTCTGCATGAAATTGGATCCGGCTAATCGAAAATTTTTAATCTGGTTTTTAATTGGTGTTGTTATTGCACTAATTCCGTGGATTGTACTTGCACGATGTTTATAATGTAACCCACTTTACGTTAATAATCTTCACTGCATTCAAGCTGTGCAAGTGCTCTGCTTAATTCTTCATCATTTGGTGCAACTCCATGCCACTTATGTGAGCCCATCATATAATCAACACCAAAGCCCATGTCGGTCTTCATCAGGTTCATCACCGGCTTCCCTTTTTTAGCGAGCGCCTTCGCGTTCTCCAGGCCGTTGATCACTTCTTTCAAATCATTTCCTTTAAACTCCTGAACTTCCCAACCAAAGGCAACCCACTTTGCTTTCAGATCTTTTAAGTCAAGAATTTCTTTTACCGGACCGTCAATTTGCTGTCCGTTATAGTCAATCGTTGCGATCAGTGTGTCAATCTTATTATGCGCTGCATACATCGCAGCTTCCCATACCTGGCCTTCCTGTTGTTCGCCATCGCCCATCAGGCAATACACAAAGCGATCATCGCCATTCAATTTCTTAGCCTGTGCAGCACCGGCAGCAACTGATAAGCCCTGACCCAATGAGCCTGAAGCAACCCGAATTCCCGGAAGTTTCTCATGAGTAGCCGGGTGGCCTTGTAATCTTGAATCAAGCTTGCGGAATGTTGCGAGCTCTTTCACATCGAAATAGCCGGCCCGTGCAAGCGTTGAATACCAAACCGGAGAGATATGTCCGTTCGAAACAAAGAACAGGTCTTCACCTTTTCCATCCATTTTAAAGGATGGATCATGTTTCATAATGTGGAAATAGAGTGCCACGAAGTATTCCGTACAGCCAAGCGACCCGCCCGGGTGGCCTGATTGACAGCCGTGAACCATTCGTACAATATCTCTTCGGATTTGAGTTGCGAGCTTCTTAAGCTTGTCGAGATCGGGTTGTGCCATGCAAAAAATTTTGGCGAATATCTGTCTTTTCCAAAGAAAGAAAAACTGTTACTTTTCATTTATAATCTACCTGACCCATGAAAAAAACCAGCCTGCTTCTGCTTGCCCTCATGCTGACGTTTCAGCTGATTGCACAACCCGATCTTAAAAAGCTCGATACTTATTTTGCTAAGGCATTGAAAGACTGGGAAGTACCGGGTATGAGTGTAGCGATAGTTAAAGATGGTAAGGTAGTGTTCAGCAAGGGCTACGGAGTAAAAGAAGCAGGGAAACCCGAAGCTCCGGATGGCAACACTTTATATGCTATCGCTTCAAATTCAAAAGCATTTACTACGGCAGCCATTGCCATGATGGTTATGGAAGGCAAGCTGTCGCTGGATGATAAGGTGCGTAAGTTCCTCCCGTATTTTGAGCTTTACGATCCCTATGTCTCCCAGGATGCAACCGTTCGGGACCTGTTATGTCACCGCATTGGTTTTGAAACCTTTAGCGGGGATGTGATCTGGTATTTATCGGATAATCTAAGTGCAGAGCAAATCATCCGAAGAGCAAAATACCTTCCGCAATCGTACAATTTCCGCGCAGGCTATGGATACTCCAATATCATGTACATTACTGCCGGAGAAGTAATGCGTACTGTGGCAGGTAAGCCTTGGGGAAATATTATTCAGGAAAGGATTTTCAATCCGCTGGGTATGACCCGCTCGGTTACCTCGAGCAAATACATTAATCAGAAAGGGAATTTTGCATCCCCGCATGCATTTACTGAAAACAAGCACGTTCCCATTCCATGGGAAGATTGGGAGGCCATCGCTGCAACGGGCGGAATTGTTTCAAGTGTGGAAGATATGTCGAAGTGGATGATCTTCAATCTTAACAATGGAATTTGGGGAAAAGACACTTTACTTACCCAGCAGCTTCGTAATACGCTCTGGACTCCGCACAACGTTTTCGGTGTAAACAATGCGGATGATAATTTCGATACTCACTTTCGCGGGTACGGTTTAGGCTGGGATCTTTCTGATTATAAAGGAAGGATGCGTGTGGGCCATACAGGAGGCTACTCAGGCATGCTTTCTATTGTTGCGTTGATTCCGGATGAAAAGCTCGGTATTGTTGTATTGACCAATGGAATGAAGGGTGGCTTAATGACTTCCGTTACCAACTATACGATCGATGCTTTCCTGAAAGCAAAAGAACGTGACTACTCAACGGAATATTTAGCAAATACAAAACGCTATGTAGAGTCAGACACCCGAATCCCGGACAGAGTTAAGGGCAGGGTGGAAGGAACCAAACCATCTGTTCCTACAGATAAATATGCCGGAACTTATTTTGCAGATATTTATGGCAACATTGAAATAAAAAAAGAAGGTGATAAGCTCAGGATGTCGTTCGAGCACTCAAAAAAATTTAACGCTACACTTGAGCATTGGCATTATGATGTATGGAAGATCAAATGGGACAATGCTGAAGAGCTTTCGTGGTTCCAGTTTGGAACAGTTCAGTTTAAGCTCGACAATAATCTTAATGTTAAAGAACTTGCGTTCGATGTACCGAACGATGACATCTGGTTTTATGAGCTCAAACCGATAAAAGTCAAATAAAAACGACTAAATTGAGGATGATATTCCATAATTTGTAAAAAAAATGAATTTGTGAGCATGGTTGGAACGCGTGTTATTTATTCTGTTTTATTTCTTGTACTTCCTGCCGCGCTGCTGGCGCAATCAGAAACATCTTCTGTATCGGCATCCGTATACGATGTTGCATTTGACAGCGCCCGCGCTAAACTTAATCCGCAACAGCTGGCCGTTTATACGGGCCGGGAATATTACGATTACTACCTGAAGCAGGCTCCAAAATATGGTGGGTATTGGCTGTCATCAACCGGCAATCGTCCGGGTGAGCATCCTTTTTATCAGGCCGGAGAGTTTAAAACTGAGATGATCGTGTATGAAGGTGTAGTGTATCCTTCCATCAACCTGGCATTTGATATTTGCCGGAGCGAAGTTGTGGTGCTCAGCCCGAAACGAAAAGCAATTGTTATCCCGGAAGGCAAAGTTGATAGGTTTACCTATGCAGGGCACACGTTTGAATATCTTACCGGCATTCCTGATTTAAAGAATGACTTTTATGAGGTTCTGTATCGATCTGCAGCGAACGAACACATGTTTTGTGTAAAACGGAGAAAGAATCAGACCGAGCTTTGGCACACAATTGATGATTATTATGTAGTTAAAAATAATCAGGCCTATCCGGTAAGCGCGATTGGCACACAAAGCATTGGCGCGAAGAATATGATGTTAAAGATATTTGCGGATAAGAAGGCAGAAATTAAGACGTATATGCGTCAGAACAGATTGAAATTTGGAAAGACAACCAAGGAAACCAGCATGACTAAGGTTGTGGAGTATTATGCATCATTGAAAACTAACTAACTGTGGTACGTTATTCTTTTTTAAAATTTTCCGGAATTCGATGCATTGTTTTTGCAACATTGTTTCTGGGAATTGTTTCTTATGCTGGAGCGCAGAACAACGAGTTGGCTGATGTGCTGAAGAAATTCAATGTACACACCCGTAATAACCTTCATGAAAAAGTTTATCTGCATACCGATAAGGACAGTTACCTGTCGAATGAGCTTATTTGGGTTAAGCTGTATGTTGTCAGTGAAATGCTGCACAAGCCTGTAGCACTAAGCAAAGTTGTTTACCTCGAAATTCTGGACGTTGCCAACGCACCTGCGCTTCAATCAAAAATCGAGTTGATCAACGGAAAGGGTAATGGCTCGCTTGATATTTCATCGTTTAAAACCGGTCAGTACAGAATCCGTGCATACACGCGCTGGATGATGAACTATGACGATACGTATTTCTTTGAAAAGACCATCCGGATCATCAATGCGCAGGGAGCGCCTTCAGAAAAAAAGGAAACATCAATTACTGCCATAACGGCTGGATTTTTCCCGGAAGGTGGCAATCTTGTTGATGGACTGACCAGCACGGTTGGTTTTAAAATTACAGATGCTTATGGCAAAGGTCTTTCGGCAACCGGAACAATTATTAACCAGAACAATGATACCCTCGCGCGCTTTGAGCCTTCGCGGAATGGGTTAGGTAAATTCCGGATGACGCCCCTGGCAAATGCACAGTACAAAGCAATAATTCGATATAATGGAGCAACTTCCGTTCATAATCTGCCGGAGGTGTATGCAAACGGTTATGTGATGTCTGTTGAGGGTAAGGGTGCAGAAAAGCTTTCCGTTACGGTATCGCGCAACAAACCTGCTGTTGAATCGGATTACGTGTTATTGCTCGCACACACCCGGCAACAGGTAAAATCGTTGTTGGTTGCCTATTTTAAAGACGACAAGGCTGTTTTTACAATTGATAAAAATAAGCTTGGCGAAGGGGTATCGCACGTTACGATTTTTGATCGTCTTAAAAATCCCGTGTGTGAAAGACTGATCTTTAAGCGTCCGGCAAATCAGCTTGAGATTGACAGCAGGCCGCAAACCTATCAGTTCTCAACCCGTGAACGCGTAAATGTAAGTATCCTCACACGCGACAGTAAAGCTATCCCGGTTTCGGCAAACATGTCTTTTTCCATGTATGCACTAGATTCGCTTCAGCAGCCGCCACAAAATGCGGGTATTCTAAGTTATTTCTACCTGGCTTCTGATCTTAGTGGTAAAGTGGAGGATGCTGATTATTACTTTACTCAGGATTCTCTTGCCGTAAAAGCCGCTGATAACCTTATGCTTACTCACGGTTGGCGGAAATTTGACTGGAAGAAGATTCTGAATGATGAAAATCAGGTTTTTGCGTATGCACCCGAATATGAAGGACACATTATTTCAGGGCTGGCAAGAGATGAGGCAACAGGAATGCTGGCCGACAGTGCAAATGTTTTCTTATCAGTAGCCGGGAAAGCTCCGTTATTTAATGCGGTTAAAACGGATCGAAAAGGAAACTTTCAGTTTGCGGTTCATGAAATGTATGGCTCAAATCCTGTGATCTTCCAGGCAAGCGGATATGGCGTATCCTTAAAAGATCCATTTGATGTGCGGTATCACTATTTGCCGATCAGAGATTTTGCACCGGATAAGACCAATGAGCAAACATTAACGGTGAGTAACATTCATACTCAGGTTGAGCGGGCATTCCAGAATTTTGAGAATTATAAAACATTCAGGTATGATACCACCCGGTTTTACAGCAAGCCTTCGATTTCGTACCTGCTGGATGACTATGTTCGATTCCCGACATTAGAAGATGTTTTCAGGGAATACGTTCCGGGAGTTATTGTACGGAAGTCAAATAAAACGCCTCAAATTTTTATCCTGAATAAAGCTAATCAATTGTTCTTTGAACGTGAGCCGCTTATACTCCTGGATGGAATGCCGGTGTTTAATACACAAATGTTGTTAAGCACCGATGCAAGTACTATCAGGCAGGTGAGCATGGTGAATGAGCGATACTTTTTTGGGCCTGTAACGTATGACGGAATTATGGACATTCGGACTTACAGAGGAAATCTGGGAAGCTTTGATATTGATCCGAAAGCAGTAGTAATTGATTACGATGGCTTGCAAAAGGCCAGGATATTCAATTCACCTGAGTACTCAACACCTGAAAATAAAGCGAGCCGGATGCCTGACTTCCGAAATGTTTTGTACTGGCAGCCTGATGTTGAAACGGATAAGAATGGCAGTCAGGTTATTTCATTCTACACTTCCGATAAACGCGGAAACTTTGTAGCGGTAATCCATGGAATGACTAAAGACGGTCTGATGGGCTCCAGGACATTTACGATTAACGTGAAGTAGGAGGTTAGCTTCCCAGAATCTGGGCGGTGTGATCTTTCGTCTTTACTTTCTTAATTACGTCAGTAATTACACCTTTTTCATCTATGATGAAGGTGGTCCGGAGTGTACCCATAAACTTGTTCCCGAACATCGACTTCTCGCCCCACGTACCATATTTTTTATGGACTGCTTTATCAACGTCAGCTAAAAGCTGAAAGGGAAGTTTTTCTTTTTTGATGAACTTTTGATGCTGTGCTTCTGTGTTTGAGCTGATGCCAAGCACTTCGTACCCTTGTTTCAGTAACATTTTATAATTGTCGCGGAGGTTGCAGGCTTCTTCTGTACATCCCGGAGTTTCGTCATTTGGATAAAAGTAAAGCACAACTTTCTTTCCTTTTAACGATGACAGCTTAACAGGCTTTCCATCCTGGTTGTTAACGGTAAAGTCCGGAGCTTTGCTTCCGGGTTCAGGCATCTTGCTCATGGGATTCGTTGGGTATAAATCTTTTTATTTCCTGCATTGTCGGTAACAGTCAGAACAAAATCCCCTTTCAGAAGTTGTTGTTTATACTGCTTCTCTGACATGATCATATTCGACTTCGCATCGTAGTTCATTAAAAGCCACTGTCCGTTCAACGTTGCTTCAAACGAGTTGATTCCCGAAAGGGCATCTTTAATTCTGAATCGTGCCGCCTGATTATTCACATAAATTACCTGGATGGTTGGTGGAACATTGTCTTTCAGAATGGTGAAGTTTCCAAACTCGCGCGTTATAAAATTCAAGCTTCCGTTCGACCATTTTCCGCCTTCGTAACTGTATCCTTTACCAACGAGACGATATACGCCAACATTCTTATCCGTTGAATATGTTGAGACGGGTTTAAGCGAAACCGAAATATTCCGGTTTAATGGAACGAATGGACTTCCAACGGTAAACACTTCCGTGCTGTCGGCCCGAAGCTGGTGATTAATATTAAAATACAAGGTGTCAAATAATGCACCTTTTGGCAGTTGCACGTCAATACGCTCACTGTAATATTTAAACTCCGTTGTGGAGGGGATTGTTGCTTTGATGTTTGGGATTAGCGTCTGACCGCAGACATTAATCGAGTCCGGAATTTCTTTGCGGAGATCAAACAGATAAACTGATTTGCCAACATTGAAGTATTCCGGTGAAATTTCTTTGGTTACGCCATTGATGCAGGCTGTTGCGGGAAAGCTTTTACAAGCCTGGGTTATGATGCTGAGTGTATTATCCTGGATATCATACGCAACCGGTAAGGTTGCAGCTTCAAGCAGCTTAACTTCTTTCGAAACGGCTACAGGTTTCAGCTTAAATGTAACCCGGCTGGCGTTGCCGTAGATATCTTTTAATACGATCAATACATTCGAAACTTTCGTTGAATCGAGATGAATCTGTCCGTTACCGGGAGAAGTAGTATAAAAACTTAACTTATTGCTGTCATCGATATACAGCTTGTAGAAACGGTTTCCGTAGCTGCGATGTGCTTTGTAATCGATCAGGCCAAATATGCCCCGGGATTCGTTCAGGTTTAATTCTTCAATTTTCTGATTGAATATCCTTACACTATCAACAAACACTTCGATATAATTAATGCCACACCGAAACCGAGCATTGTCTACCCGGTCATAACCCAGAATTTCAATTCCAATATTTCCGGATGCAAGGATGGGCGAGTTCAGCGAATAGCTGTTGCCAACATGAGAAGCATAAAACTCAAATCGACCGAACCGATCATTGATGCGTGAATTGATATCAAGCGTTTTCAGTGCAATTTTCTGAACCACAGGAGGGGTAACATCACGGATTTCATTGAAATTAAAATTCAACGGATCAAGCGCGAACTCATTGCGCTGAATATTAAAGTGAAGATGCGGCCCGCCCGATGAGCCGGTGTTTCCGGCATAGGCAATTGTATCACCCTGTTTTACAGGAAATTGAGTGGGAGAAAAATCAATGTCTACATCTGAACGTTTGCGCTTGTAGCGCTCTTTCAGAACATATTCCCCGACAGCTCCTTTAAATTTATCGAGATGACCGTAGACTGTTGTGTTTCCATCCGGATGGTTGATGTATAAAACATTTCCATATCCGGAAGGACTGACACCCGCGCGTGAAATGTAGCCGCTTTTTGCTGCCAGTACCGGCCAGCCTATCTCGTTATTCGTACGGATATCTATTCCGGAGTGAAAATGAGTGCTCCGCAATTCGCCCATTGTTCCGGCAAGAGAGCCTGGGGATCCTGGTCTGATCGGAAAGATGTACCGTTCTTGTGTGGAAGTTGTGGCAGGTATCGAATCCGGGTCACTAAACTGCGCAGTGGCCGCATACACCACACAATGGAATGCTATTATTAAACTTACTTTACTTAACCTCAAACTCCAGCAGCTTTTCATTCTCTATATAAGCAGATAAAACATTTCCAACCTTCACTGCGCCAACTCCTTTTGGCGTTCCGGTAAAAATCAGGTCACCGGTACGCAGTGTAAAAAATTTCGACAAGTATGCGATGATGTACTCAAAGCTGAATAGCATCAGGCTTGTATTTCCGGATTGTTTCAGCTGACCATCGATCTGCAGACTGAAGTTGATATTTTTTTGATCTTTAAATTCACTTACCGGAATAAACTTGTCAGCAATCGGAGCGGAGCCGTTAAAACCTTTTGCGATATCCCAGGGCAACCCTTTTTCTTTAGCTTTTTGCTGCAAATCCCGTGCAGTAAAATCAATCCCTACACCAATCGCATCATAATACTTATGGGCAAATTTCTCCTCAATGTTTTTTCCTTCCTTGCAGACGCGCAATACAAGCTCAACTTCGTGATGAATGTCTTTTGAAAAATCAGGCAAGTAAAACGGAGCATTGTTGCGGAGAATAGCCGTATCGGGTTTTGTAAAAACCACAGGCTCATCCGGACGCTCGTTGTTCAGTTCCTGGATGTGCTCGACATAATTTCTTCCGATTGCAAAAATCTTCATACGACTATTTTTTTAGCTCCAGTATCATAGCCGATTTAGGCGGCAATACAAGGCTCTGCAAGTTACTAACGGATTGTTTGGTAACAATATTTTCTGCCGAGTTAAATCCCTTCAGACGTTCATTAAATCGTTGAGTGGTTAAGGTCTTTTCTTCTGCGTTATTATTGAGAATCACCATCACACTTTCTGATTCAGTATACCGGAAGTAAACATAGATGCCATTTTCCGGGATGAAATGCATGAGCTTACCATTGTGAATTACTGGTTTGGATTTTCTCCAGTTGAGCAATGTTCTGGCATAATTAAATAGCTCGTTTTCATCTTTTGTACGACCTGCTTCAGTAAATACACTTCGTGTATCAGCTTTCCAGCCACCTGGCATATCTGCCCGCAGCTTTCCATGGTTGCCGCCATCACCTGACATGCCAATCTCACCGCCATAGAAAAGTTGAGGTATTCCGCGCAGCGTCAACAGGGCAGCGAATCCCATTTTTTGTTTATTGACATCTCCGCCCACGGAGGTTGCAAAGCGCGTAATGTCATGATTGTCGAGAAAGATGACATTGTTATTCGCTTCTGTGTAGCCGAAATCCTGGATTAATGCATAGTAAATTCTTGTTAACCCCTCATCCCATCCATCACGCTCGTTAAAAGCTGAATTAAGTGCCGACTTCAGCGGAAAATCAGTTACACTTGGCAGATTGCCTTCGTACCCATCCGCGTTTTTAGCGTTGCGCTGAAAGTACGAGGTGAGCAATACGCGTTCTTCCCATACTTCTCCAACTATGTTAAAGTTGGGATACTCGGTTAACACCTCTTTACACCAGGCCGACATAAAATCCTTGTACGGATAGGGATGTGTGTCCATGCGGATGCCATCAAGCTGAACGTATTCAATCCACCAGATGCTGTTTTGAATTAAATAGGTTGCTAACAGCTTGTTGTGTTGGTTCAGATCAGGCATGTGCCTGTCGAACCAGCCCTGCTGCATTTTGTCAACGTCTGCTTTTGAAGCGTATGGATCGATGGTTACCGATAAGCGATAGTTTGAATTTGTGTACTCTGCAAACTGATGGATCCAGTCTTTTGACGGCAGGTCTTTCACAAACCAGTTCTCGCTTCCGGAATGGTTGAACACCATATCCATCACCATCTTTAAGCCTTTATCGTGTGCTTTTTTGGTTAAGAGTCTGTAATCTTCATTCGTTCCGAACCGCGCATCGACTTTATAAAAATCGGTTATAGCATATCCATGATAAGAGGCGTGTGGTTGATTGTTCTCAAGAACCGGGTTTAGCCATAATGCCGTTACGCCAAAGTCTTTTAAATAATCAAGATTGTTTTCAATGCCTTTTAAATCTCCGCCATGACGGCCAAACAGCTCAGCGCGATTGGCTTTCTCAAGCATTCCGGCAACGTTGTCATTTGTTTCATCGCCATTGGCAAAGCGATCAGGCATGATCAGGTAGATAACATCAGAAGAGTTAAAGCCTTTGTAATCCTTTGCATCTTTTTCACGCTTCTTAAGCTCATAATTAACAATGCGTTTTTTCTTTCCGTTTGTAAACGTGATCGGGAAAGAGCCGGGCTTTGCAGATGGGTTGATGGTGAGGAATAGAAATTGATAATTCGGGTTTTCAGTTTTTTCGGTGCGCGTAATTTCCACACCTTCATACTTCAGGCTTGCTGTGGAGCTCGCAATATCCTTTCCGTAGATCAGTACCTGCAGCTCGGGATTTTTCATTCCAACCCACCAAAAA
>CAZHQP010000071.1:9420-10787 GCA_964534735.1 uncultured Roseivirgaceae bacterium | reverse complement strand
ATATATATAGATATACTAGAGAGTAATGTACTCTTCCGGGGCAACCGGTAAATCATTTGCCGGATGGTCATTTGGGTTAACAAGCGGAATATTTGCGTTAAACTTAGCATTGATAGCGATGATAAATTGATTTGCCATAAATGCTGACCCCCTTCCGTTAGGATGAATTCCATCTGCTGAGAATAGTCCGTACGGAGGCTGAAGCGATGAAGTTGAACCAATTCCGTTGATTGAAGCAGGAATGTTATTTAAAATTGTATGTGCATCAACCAATGCCAGGCGAGTGCTGTTTGCATTTACTGCGTCACTGATAATCCCGTTAAAAATCTCAGTTTGTGCTTGTATTTCAGTAATCTCAGAAGGTATTAAGGTTAGTTCGTCACCTTTTAAAGGATTAGCCGGGTTGTGAAGTGGAAAGGTAACACCTAAAACGCTATCCGGAGCCGGTGCTGGATTCTTGTCAATGTACGTTCCAATCAATGACCTTGAAGTAAGCGTCATTAAATCAGTTGTCTTCGTCTGTCTGGCTTTGGCGTATTTCAAAAGACCTGCGTACGGTCCGGCCATGTATGGAGATAAATCTGTAAGGGTTTCGTCATTGATCAAAATCGCATTTTGCCCGGCAGCGAAGGTAAGTAATCTGTAATCCCGCTCTGCTGCGGTGATAACGGTTGCACCAACCATACCATTTAAAAAAGCATTGTAGTTGTTAGCCAATTGCGATGTAAGAGCAGCTGCGGTAGGTGCATCCAATGGAATTGGATTATACGGTACTGTCTTAAAAAATGGTATTGTAGTTACATCCGGAATATTAGCCACTACACCCTTTGCATCCGCATTGGCAGCTAACATCGCGTTTAGTGCGCCATTATAAGCAGCATCAAATACTCCTTCGCTGGTTAGTGTGCCTCCTGCCGAAGCTCCTGCAGTGGCGTAACCTAATACATCGTTGTTTCCAAGCCAAAATGAGAAGAACGTTCCGCCATCAGCAAGTGCAGCAGCAGCGTCACCAATAAGAGTTGATGTTCCCGGATTAGAAGCGATTCTGGCATAATATGGATTAGCGCTTAATGCGGCACTGGTTGCTCCGCCAATCGTAACTCCGGGTACACCAAAATTGTTTAATGCTGCTTTGTCACCTGTGTATGCTTGCAGGGCCGCACCGCCATCACCAGCGGTTGGAACAATTGTAGCCGATCCGTTTACATAAGCAAAATGCAGTCTTCCGGCAGTACACGCTGCAGTTGGGTTATAACATCCATTCTCTGAATTTACGTCAGGCTGATGGAACTCTCCACCGCCAACCAGTGCAAACTGTGCAGCAAGAATGTTTGGATAAGAATTCACCTGGCCGCGGGTGTATAACG
>CAZHQP010000071.1:8701-9410 GCA_964534735.1 uncultured Roseivirgaceae bacterium | reverse complement strand
ATAAATCCGGCTGTCAGTGAGTTCCCGACCGAAATATACTTGGTGAAGTCGGCATTTCCTTTTGAAGGAATTGTTGCAGGATCTGCATCCGGAAAATCATACGTACATCCCAGTATAATAACAGGGATAACCAGTAAAGATTTGAATAAATATTGTTTGAGTTTCATAAAATGCTATTTATTAAAAAGTTGATCAAACGTTACAGACACGTAGTATATAGCTCCGATAGCCGGAGAGCCATAGTTCATGATATAGTACTTGTTGAGAATATTGGAGCCTCCTAATTTCACAATGGACTTCATAGCGGGTACGCGGTAGCTAACTTGTGCATCAAGTGTTGAATAAGCAGGTACGACTCCATTGGCAAAAAGATGATTCCCATAAGAATTCATCCTGCCATCTCCAAGTCACAGCGAAACCTAACCGATCAGTAAGCTTACGGTTAGCAAATGTTAGATTTACTTTATGCTCAGGTGTGTTAAAGCTAAAGATTGCACCATTAATATTATCGCCTTTATTCAATGTATTCCAGCTGTAGTTTGAAGAAATGGTATAACTGCGGGGCAGATTATAAGTAAGTCCGAGTGCAGCACCCTGAGATGTCACCTCATCGGTTGCATTGGTATAGATCTGGTATGTGTTGGTATTATCTCCGTTCAATAAGCTTGATCCGTTAATTGGGTTAGCGCTTACATCACCGGCCGCTCTG
>CAZHQP010000071.1:0-8691 GCA_964534735.1 uncultured Roseivirgaceae bacterium | reverse complement strand
CCCATAAACCTTTGTAACCTACTTCGAATGATTTGATGCCTTCAGGTTTAACAGGTCTGAATTTGTCAAAGCGTTCAAGTACAGCAATATTGGCCGGATCGACTACTGCAGAAGATGTTCCGGCAGCAATTACCCGGTTGGTATATTCCTGAACAGATGCCATTGTATATGTATTGTTGGTTATTTGGTAAGCATCTGCATATTCCTTTAAACCTCCTATTAATTGCGCGGAAACAACGTTAAGGTTGATGTGCTGGGCTTGAGTAGTAGGATTACGGAAACCGGTCTGATACGATACTCGGAAATTATGGTTATCGGTAACAGAGTATACAGCCGCGATACGCGGTGAGAAGCGGCCATCAAAGTTTTCGTTCTTGTCATAACGTCCGGAGGCTGTCAGTCGCACAGGTCCTAAAGCCTTGGATGCCTGCAGGTAAGCTCCGTATTCACTGATCGTGATATCATTTCCCGCGGAATCCGCGAAGATCGTACCATTGGAATTCAGGTCATACAAACGATAGCTCGCTCCAACCAAAAGGTCGGCAAATTTAACTTCATTTTTAAAGTCGTACTGTCCTTGTACGTGGTACAAGTTTGATTTGTCATTAAACTTCGCGCCATTAGGAATCGTTTTTTTCAAGGCGTCTTTTTTTGCACCGTTGAAACCATCATCACCAGGAACGAATCGGCCCATATCAGCTTGCCCGCGTGCAAATTCATGGAATGCAGCGCTTTGTTCATCGGTTAACGGAGTTCCGGGAGCGATACCGGCTCCAGCGATAGCACCCAGGTAATTAAGCGCATACGTACCGAACCAGGTTGTATTATCTTTCCAGCTGTTGTTTACTAAGAAACCGGTAAGATCAGCGATGTAGCTGTCACCGGAGTTCTCCATCGTGGTGTAACCACGAACAAAGAAATTGTCTCCACGCAATTCTAATTTGTGCTGGGTAATGGAAAAATCTTTCAGCGAATAACGCTGTGCTCCTGTGTAAACAGATGTTCCAAAGCCATAATTAAGTGCATAAATGGCCTCGATCTTGTCATTAACCCTGTAGTGTAACGAACCGCCTGCTTTAAAATTTTCAGCATTATAGTCTACCAGGTATTTCTCTTTATAAGGGGTTCGGGATACAACAGTATTGGGAAGATCCCCCAGGTACGAAGATAATCCGGCATTTGATGCGTTAGATTGAAAAGCAGAACTGAAACCCAGTAAGCCGAGATTAATCGCAGCCTCATCACCATACTGATTTACTAAGTCGCTGCCAACTTCCGAACCTGAATTTTTATTATTGTAGTTTGTTCCGTACCAGTCAGTGGCACGCGAATATGAAAGATTTATTTTGAAAGCGAAGCGGTTATTAAAAGCTTTGGCATAACGGACGGAAGCTTCATACATTGGTTTAGGTCCGTCAGGTCCATCAGGCGCGGCATCAAAATGATTGAATCCCAACTTTGCGAATGCGCTTAGGCCCTGATATTCGAACGGGCTTTTGCTGTTTACGAGAAGAATCCCGTTAAAGGCGTTTGGTCCATAAAGTGCAGAAGATGCACCCGGAAGGAATTCAACGCTCTCTACATCAAGCTCAGAAGGCCCGTTAAGATTACCAATAGGGAAGTTCAGTGCAGGGGCCTGGGTATCCATTCCATCGGTAAGCTGCACAAAGCGGGTATTACCGGTAGAATTGAAACCCCGGGCGTTAATAATCTGGAAGTTGATACTGCTCTGCGTCATATCCAATCCTTTTAAATTGACCAGACCTTTGTAATAGTTTTCAGATGCTGTATTCTGAACCGCAAGCACGTCCATCTTTTCAATGGATACGGGAGCTTTCAAAATGCTTTCTTCCATACGTGATGCAGAGATAACAATCTCCTGACCGAGGATGGCCTGCTCTTCCATATTGACTTGCAGATTGACCGTACTGGCATCGGTAATTTCGATTTCCTGCGTTTTATAGCCAACAAAAGACAGTGCCAGGGTTAAGGGCGGTTGCTGGTTCACCTTAAGCTCAAATTGACCATCAACATTGGTAGTTGTGCCGATTACCTTACCTTTCACGATGATGTTGACACCTGCAAGGGTTTCACCGGTTCCACCGTCTTTAACGGTCCCTGAAATCGTTGTTTGGGCAAAGGTAAACGATGCTGAAATCAGCATCATCGCCAGTAGTCCAATACGTTTGTAGAACTTCTCCATAAGTTGTTTTTAGGTTGGTTTTGTTGTTAGAATAAAGTTGGGTTATTAGACAAAAAGGAGTATAAATATTCTCCTGATCTGAAAAATACAAAATTTTATGAAAAACTACGAAAACGATTGCGCCCGGTTTTAGTAATATTTTCGGGCTTTTTTGATCCCTTACTTAGCGGGATTTTTGATGAGGTGCTGAACCAGCTTTTCACATAGCGCATTGGTCTCATTTGCCATGTATTCATCACCCGTTGAGGATAGCACACTTTGAGCAAGTCCGCCCAGGCAATCAATGTAGAACCGCTTCATTTCATCGACCGGCATGTCGTTGGTCCACAGATCAATACGCAGCGTATTCTTTTCTTTTTCATCCCACAGGGAAATGCTGATAGACTTGGTTTCGCTGGGCGCAGCATCGGGTTTGTCAGAGGCGTTCCAGACAATTTTTTGCGGAACGTTATTGGAATCCAGGTCTATCGAAAAGTTGATCTCTGATTTTTTCATGCAAAGGCGGTGTATAATTACCGCGCGAAATTAGTTAAAATTTGATCTCAGGGATTTCTCCTTCAACGATTAGTTTCCCCTCAGTTGCCTGCTTGATCTGATCAACGGTAATACCGGGAGCACGTTCGAGTAATCTGAATCCACCGGAAGGCAAGACATCCAGTACAGCCATATCCGTAACGATTTTCTTAACACACTTCAACCCTGTAATCGGAAGGGTACAACGTTTTAGAAGTTTGGAAGCTCCATCTTTACTGCAATGCTGCATCGCAACAATAATGTGCTTGGCCGAAGCAACAAGGTCCATTGCACCGCCCATGCCTTTCACCATTTTTCCCGGAACTTTCCAGTTGGCAATGTCGCCATTTTCTGAAACCTCCATAGCGCCCAGAATGGTTAAGTCAACATGCCCACCCCGGATCATGCCGAAACTTTCGGCTGAATTGAACAGCGCAGAGCCTGGCATCATGGTAATGGTTTGCTTTCCTGCGTTTATTAAGTCTGCATCAACCTTATCTTCTGTTGGAAAAGGTCCAATACCCAGCAATCCATTTTCAGATTGCAATACTACGTTTAAGTTGTTCGGAATGTAGTTGGCAACCAGGGTCGGAATTCCAATGCCCAAGTTAATGTACATTCCATCCCGTACTTCCTGCGCGATTCGCTTAGCTATCCCAATTTTATCAAGCATAGTAATTTTAAAATTCGTTGATTTGAAATGTTTAGACGTAAGACACTAGACTTAAGATTTTAGACTTATGCTTATGTCTAACATCTTACGTCTTACTACTATTTAGTGATCGTTCTCTGTTCAATTCGCTTCTCGTAATTCTTTCCCTGGAAGATCCGCTGCACATAAATTCCCGGAGTGTGGATTGTATTTGGATCAAGCTCACCTAACGGAACTAGCTCCTCCACTTCAGCGATGGTAATCTTTCCGGCTGCTGCCATCATCGGATTGAAATTGCGGGCCGTGCCTCTGAATATCAGATTGCCGGAAGTGTCTCCCTTCCAGGCTTTTACGATAGAGAAATCGGCCCGAAGCCAACGTTCCAACAAGTACTTTTTGCCGTCAAACTCCCGAATTTCTTTTCCTTCGGCCACCTCAGTACCATACCCTGCAGGCGTAAAAAAAGCAGGAATACCGGCACCACCAGCCCGGCACCGCTCGGCTAATGTTCCTTGAGGAATGAGTTCAACTTCAAGCTCACCTGAAAGCAACTGTCGCTCAAACTCTGCATTTTCACCTACATACGAAGAGATCATTTTTTTTACCTGCCGGGTTTTCAAGAGTAGTCCAATACCAAAATCATCTACACCGGCATTGTTTGAGATGCACGTAAGTCCTTTAACGCCTGTTTTCAATAATGCGCTGATACAATTCTCGGGAATGCCACTCAGACCAAAACCTCCGAGCATAAGCACGGCATTGTTGGGAATGTCTTTCACCGCGGCATCTGCATTGGTTACAACTTTGTTAATCATATCAATTAAAAGATGATAATACGTGTTCTTTATCGATCGCGATCTGCTGCCTGAGTGCATCCAATGAATCAAACTTCATGTCGCCACGGATAAATTCATGGAATTCAAGGGTGAGCGATTCACCGTAAATCTCCTTTGTAAAGTTAAAAATATTTACTTCGATAACTTTTTTTGTTCCGCCAACGGTTGGGCGATTTCCAATATAAAGCGCGCCTTTATAAATCGTATCTGCGTGGCGTACATGCACCGCATAAATTCCATCGGCAGGAATGAGCTTATGGACGGAGTCAATCTCGATGTTGGCAGTAGGGTAGCCGATTTGCCGCCCGATCTGATCGCCTTTTACAACCCGACCGCTCAGCATGTAAGGCTGTCCAAGTAATTGATTTGCTGTTTCTATATCAGCTGATTCAATTGACTTACGGATTGTAGTTGAGCTTACCGTAACGTGATCAACATCCTGCTTTGGAATCTCTTCCACTTCAAAGCCGTATTTCGGGCCATTGATCTTAAGCTGCTCAAAGCTTCCTTCGCGGTTTTTTCCAAAATGATGATCGTACCCGATCACCAGTTTTTTAGTACCGATCTTATCTACTAAAATCTTTGTAATAAATTCTTCCGATGAAAGCTGTGAAAATTCTTTCGTAAACGGGATGCGAAGCAAATGCTGAACGCCTTGCTTTTTTAAAAGCCCGGCCTTCTCTTCAAACGTGTTCAGCAACCTGAGGTTTTTATCATCCGGATAGAGAACCAGGCGCGGATGCGGCCAGAATGTGATTACAACGGTTTCGCCATTATTCTTACGGGCAACTTCTGTTAATCGGGAAAGGATTTTTTTGTGTCCAACATGTACACCGTCAAACGTTCCGCTGGTAACAACGGCATTCTTAACCGGACTGAAATCATCAATGCTGTAATAGATCCGCATGCGGTGGATTCACTTCGTCAATAGTAATCGCATCTTCCAGCTTAAAGCTTCCAATGCGCGTTCGGCAAAGTTGTGAAAGATATGCACCAACACCAAGATTTTCGCCCAGATCACGGGCCAGGCTGCGAATATACGTACCCTTAGAGCAGACAATCCTGAAGTTGACAGCCGGGAAGTTGATGGATGTGATCTCAAACTCGGATACTTCAACATCCCGCGGTTTTAATTCAACGTCTTTTCCCTGCCGGGCGAATTTATAAGCCCGCTTGCCGCCAACCTTAATAGCCGAGTGGGCGGGAGGAAGCTGACTGATTTTTCCAGTGAGCGTTTTGGTCGCATCAAGAATGGAATTTTTTGTTATCGCGGAGATATCCTTTGCATCAGATACTTCAGTTTCAAGATCGTAGGAGGGGGTTGTTTGCCCAATCACAAAAGTGCCCGTGTACTCTTTCTCCAAACCCATGAATTCTTCAATGCGCTTGGTCATTTTGCCTGTGCAGATTACAAGCAACCCTGTGGCCAACGGATCAAGTGTTCCGGCATGACCTATCTTCTTGATTTTCAGCTTATAACGCAGCTTATTAACCGCATCAAAAGATGTCCAGCCCAAAGGCTTGTTGATGAGCAGCAACTGCCCGGTATCCTGTGGAGATTGATTGGAATCCATTATAAAATGGCTAGTTCACTGCCAAAGTAATACAATACGAGGATTGTAATGCCTACTGCGATGCGATAGAATCCGAACACCTTAAAACCGTGCCTGGTCAGGAAGGTGATAAACGATTTGATGGCAATCATGGCAACAATGAAGGCTACGATGTTGCCAACGATTAACATATTGATTTCAGAAGATGAAAGTGCAACACCTTCACTATAAAATTCATATAAGGATAAAACCGTTGCAGCAAACATGGTTGGAACCGCCAGGAAGAATGAAAACTCCGCAGCATTTTTTCGGGTAAGCTTTTGCGATAAGCCCCCGATGATCGTGGCAGCTGAGCGTGACACGCCCGGAATCATTGCGATTACCTGGAACAATCCAATCTTAAAAGCTTTCAGGAAAGAAATGGATTGCTGATCTTCTGTATTCTCTTTGAAAATCTTATCCATAAAAAGGAAAAAGATTCCACCCACAAGCAAAGTATATCCGACAACATCTACACGTTCGAGCAAGGCATCGATATGGCTTTTGAAGAACAAACCGGCAATAACAGATGGAATGAATGCAACTCCAATCTTCAGATAAAAATCGATTGACTGAAAGAATCGTTTCCAGTATAAAACTACGACCGACAGGATTGCGCCCAGTTGGATAACGACAGTGAAGAGCTTAACAAACCGATCAGATTCAATGCCCATCACCGAAGAAACGATGATCATGTGGCCCGTAGAGGATACCGGAAGAAATTCGGTTAACCCTTCAACAATGGCAAGAATAATGGATTGCAGTAGCGACAAGGCTGCAGGTTACTTTTTAGCTTCAGGTTTGATCAGAATGGCATAAATCTCCAGGATGAAGCCGGCCATTACTACAATCGGACCCAGGGTCAATCCTAAAAATCCGAAGCCATAGGGCTCACCATCCAGCGACATAATAATGAATCCAAGTACGAGGACAACGAGGCCGATGACCATCCACTGATAATTCTTTTTTCCGAAAGGCAATCTTTCCATGATACAATACAATTAATATAATTCGTCTAGCGACATTCTTAAATACTTGCGGATCGCAAAATAACTGCTGGTAACCGCTACCACCATTCCGATAACAATCAGGCAGATACTTAGCGTTATCATGCGGTCGTTATTTTGAATAAGTGCGAGGTCTTCAATATTTTTATTGGCATAATTAACCATCATCCAGATCCCGGCAGAGGCAATCAGGCCTGATAAAATTCCGTATGCAAATGCGCGGATCAGGAACGGACGCTGAATGAACCATTTACGCGCGCCAACGAGCTGCATGCTCCTCACTAAAAACCGCTGCGAGAAAAGTGCAAGCCGGAGTGTGCTATTTATCAGCAGGACAACGGTAATGAGCAGACAGGCAATAATTATGGCGAGAATAATCCCGAGACGGGTAACATTTTTATTGATGGATTCAATTAATCCTTCCACATAAAAAACCTCAAACACTCCGTTCATTTTTTCAAGCTCGGCACTGATCTTCTCCATGCTTTCTTTTGAATGATAGGCCGGATCAATGCTTAATACATAAGCATCGTGAAGCGGATTATCGCCCAGAAATTTTGTGAAATCTTCACCGGTTTCGGCAATGAATTTCTTTGCAGCTTCCTCTTTCGAGATAAAAATCACCGGATTTTCACTTACCAGATTTTTATTAATGTATGGAAGGGTTTCAAGCTTCTTTTCCACCTGGGCACGTTGCGTTTCAGTAAGGTTACTTTTCAGATAAACCTGAACTTTTATATTTTCCCGAACAACACGTTCAAGCTCCTGTGAATATATAATCAGCAAACCAAAAATTCCGCTGGCAAAAAGCGCCAGGGTAATGCTGATTACTACTCCAAAGGAGGGATAGCTTCCAAGTTTTTTGCGGGTATTGCTTTGCTGCACAGCCCCAAATGTAGGATTTAATCGCTATAAAATAAAAGAGTCCCGCACTGGCAGGACTCTTTTATGATTTTAAACACTAATTATTTACTTCTATGCTCCTGAAGCTTTTTGAGGAGCCTGCGATCCCGGATCGGAGTGAGCTTCGTAGGCTGATCTTTCGCGATGTCGAGCAGGTAGTAGTTTGCTTTATAGAACAGTACCACGGTTCGTTTTTCGTCTCCGATAAACTCAAGAATCTCATACAGGTTTTTCTCGAACGCGCCATACAATATAAGCTTGCTGTCCTTAAACACATAGTGGAATGTGTACTTCTTGCTCATCGTGTCGGTCTCCACCTCAATGGATGAAGTAACAAAAGCTTTCTTCAGATTCTCCAGTTGCTCGTTTTCGTAGCGCTGGGTAGCTTCATCAATTTCTTCTTTTGTTGGATCATACACTTCGAGTGGTTTAGCCGGAACAACTGTTGTGCTTTCCGCAGGCGCTGAAGAAGAAGTTGTTTTCTTTTTCTTCTCCGCTTGTTCTGCAGGCTGCTGTACAGGCTCTTCCCTTTTATCGGAAGTAGTTTCAGGATCCGCGTCAGGCACGGTAGCCGTTTCTGGTTTAACTTCAGGCTGTTTTTCAGCTACCCGGGGTCCTGACATTTCACCCGTATTTTCTTCTTTCGTTGAGTAGAAGTAAATACCCGTTACAATTAATCCGGCAACAACTGCCCACGTACCCACCTTCGTTAACAGGCTGCCTCCACCACTGATTGGAGAGACGGGCACATTGTTCAGCATACTTTTGAGCTCAACAGCCCGCGCCTGCTTAATGCCTTCCACAAGGTCTTTCTGGATGTTGAGTTCCTGCGCAAGCTGGGGGTCAGCTTGAACCTGGTTCTCAAACGCTGCTTTATCTTCAGCATTGAGCCGGTTCGACAGGTAGTCGTCCATCAGTTCAAATTCTCTTTCTGATGTTGTATAAGTACCCATATATCCGATTACAGGTTCATCTGAATCAGTTG
>CAZHQP010000070.1:0-10875 GCA_964534735.1 uncultured Roseivirgaceae bacterium | reverse complement strand
TGTTTTTCCAAAAATCCGGATTCGTTCTGCGATGTCATCAATATTTTGGAGCACTTCGTTGTATTGTCGCTCAAACTGCTCATGCAGATCGAAAAAATCAGAGCCTTTTACATTCCAGTGATAATTACGGAGTTTCTGGTAGTGTATGCTGTAATTAGCGAGAAGGCTGTTAAGAGAAGCTGTAATCTCTGCTGTTTCTTCTGCAGACCAACCCAGTTTTACGGGCTTCGCTTTGGCAAGCCGGTTGTCCAACTGCGTCTGGGCCGTGTTTTCAGGGTGCTCTGTGGTTTTCATAAGTCTTTTTGACTCATACTCATAATATTCATGCCATCTGATTTTAAAGCCATCGTAATCGGAAAATTAGGAATACTGTAGAAAAAATTGCCCAGTCCTCAAGTTGAGCGTGCTCATCAAAGTTTTGGTACCAGCCAGAGCAGCCCTGCGGAAAGTATGAACAGAATGAAAAAAATGATCGGATCGACCTCCTTATATACCTCCTGTTCAATTGTCTTCCTTCGCGATGCAGCGATCTTCTGTAACGATGCTTGCTGGCTGGAAATTCGAAGATTCTTCCATTCGCCATCACTTGAAATATAAAAACTGTGTCTGCTGGAGTCCTGGTCGATTACCGCTTCATGCCAACCCGGTTCTCCGGCCCAGGTCCTTCCATGCCAGACGTCTTTTATTGACTGATCTTCTGTTAACGGAATCTCAACACTGTCAATGCGTATGATTGGTTTTTCACCGACTGCAATAATCTCAAACCTAATAGGCTCATCCTGATAATAAGGAGCCTGGCTTGTAAAAATCAGGTCATACTTTTTTGTTTCTTTTCGCGCCACTTGCTCAAGGAGGGGTGACCATAATTCTGCATATGTTTCCTTTTCTCCGCTTAACTGAAGGCCGTATGTATTTGATAGAAGCTGAAAACCCAGTTTACCTTTTTGATATTGATAAAATGTGGATATTGATCTGCCGGAGGGCTCATTGAGCACATCAAATAATTTTCTTTCTGAAGAAACGGTAACAGGTGTAGCGGGGATTTTCAATTTTTTATTTTGAATGATAACGGTTGCTGAGTCACTTTTAATAGTGCTTAATTTAAGCTCAAGAAATTTGGTTGTTTTTGCTGAAGGAACAGGAATATCCAGTACCGTTAAAACCCCAAGTCCAAGCTTCACTGCATTTTTCAATTCGTGAAGCTCATTATCCGAAAACGAACCAAGTGAAGATGCATCGGTTATTACTAAATCAAAATTTTGAAGCTTATCCCAGCTGATGCTTCCCAGGCTTTTTTGATTGGTATTTACAAATTCGGTGCGGTAGCGATCTTTAGAAATTCTATAACGTAATGTTAGTTTATGATCTTTTTCTTCCAGAAAATTTTTTAAGAACCTGATTTCTGAAGAAGGATAGTCGCACAGAAACAAAATGGAAAGTTGTTTTTCATCTTCAGCCTGAACCGGAATTTTTTCAGTAAAGATAATTTTCCCTGAGCTATCCGAGGCTGTAAGTGTGTACAAGTATAAGCCACGATTCTTTGGTGTAAATCCAAGAGAAAAAGCATACTGGTTTTTATCCATTGTTGTCACGGAATCTTCAACACCACCGGGTGATAGTAATCTCAATGTAGATGTTTTATGATGGGAATTGAAAATGCCTTGTATCTGACTTACGTGATTTACCGTAAAGATGTTTGCTTGATTATATGTAACAAACCCTTCAGGCAAAGGTGGAGTGTAAGTTGTTATTGATGAAGTATCTACGTACTCCTGCATGTATTCCGGAATTCCCTCACCGATAAAATGGAGATTACCCTTCAGCTTGCCGAGCTCGCGATAGTTATCAATGACCGCTGCATCTTTGTTATCGGAAACATGAATCGCATATAATTGATGAGCGGGAATTGCTTTTTGTATGCTGTCTAACAAAGTCTCATCGTATCCAGGCGTGAGAATAATAATGTCTGACGATTTTTTTAATATGTAAAAAGGACGGAGGATGAGGTTAGTAATAGCCAGAACTGAAAGACAAATAGCAACTATTCGTACTGTCAAAAATCTTTGCTTCCGTTTTATCTCAAGCCAAACAAGCGCACTCAATAGCAACATGGCGATCAACGCAACAGGAAATATTGGGAACAACGGTTGAGGAAAGCTTATGCTCATGGTTCAAGAAGCTCTAACTGTTTGATGAGTTGCTCATCCAAAAAATGCAATGTGGAATTTTGTTTACCTGATTGAGCGGGCTGCTTTGGAAGTGCCATCCAGTAGGATTTTCTCAACAGCTTTAATTGCCTGGTAAAATCAGTATTGGTTGTATTGCCAATTATTGCTCTTAATGCACTTAATCCTTCCAGCAGTTCCGGATTCTCCAACGCTGCCTGGGCAAGCTCACTACCCGATTGAGTTAGAATATTTCTTTCAGCGGGAGAGAGATGACCAGTTTTTTTAGCGAGCATTTTTTCAGTAAGCGGAAGTGCTTCTGAGATTTTAGGGAAATATTTTTTGATGTCTGCTGCATAGTTGTGAGAAGCATTAAAGATTTCGTTCAGGTCAGCGCTAAGCCTTTTTTCTTCTTTTATCGGTGGAGGCTCAAATCCGGTACGGTGAACATAAATACGCGAGTCGTTACTGATCTCTTTCAAAAGCTTAAGTGCAGCGTATTGATAGGGAAGAGATTTCTCAGGCTCATACAATCTTAGGTAAAGCTCGGCATCCCACATTTGTGCCAGCGCTGCTTTCAGCTTTAACTTCAATGATTGAATAAAAAGTGTGGCAGATTCTTCATTGTCATGCTGGTGAACGAATTCCGCAAACGGATCCTCTTTCTTTTCACCATCAACATCTTTCCTGGCGGGATTCTTCTCTTCTACCAGATTGTGTTCGTTTTCGGTATCGTGCTGATGGCCAAATTCCTTCGCCAGGTCTTCCGCTTTTTTATCTTCATGGTCATCTTCATCTTCGTGATTATCTATCGGAGCAATACCGGATTCCGCTTCTTCCCCCATAAACTGACCATATCTGAGACGTAACACTTTCTGATCATACCCCAACTCATTGCTCTTGGAGTTGAATTCTTTTTTATCGGTTATTTTCTTTTCGCGGATAAGTTTTTCCGTATCAATGATAATCTGGCGCTGACTTCGGAAATATTCAGGCATCAGATCAACACCCAGTCCGCCATCGGTAGTCATCACATCCTGCGCAGTATCGGGAATCGCTATAAAATATGTTTCTGTTCGCGACCTGTTAGCAAGTGGAGTTCTGTTATCCAGGGCTTCCACGTAAAAATAAAGTTCATCTCCCGGTTCCAAACCCAATTTTTTCAGATCGAGAACTCGTTTACTGTTGATTTGTTTTCCAGTGATTTGCTGTGGAGTTGAAAACCTGATCTTTTCTTCCCTGAATTTTACAGACTCACCGCTTCCTTTGCTTACTGTAGCAATGATGTATGCATCCGTTAAACCATAGTCATCCCTGATAACCGGGTTGGCTTCAAGGGATTGTGAAGAATTGTAATCAACTTGCGTAAACTGATTAAGATCTGTTAATCTGATTGTGGGAGGTTGGTCTTTTATCACCTCAATTTTGTAATAATCTGAAGCATGGTCCTTATCATCTTTCCAGATAAACTGGTAAAATCCATTTCTCTCAAGAAGTGTGGATAGCTTCCAGGAACTATCGGCAAACGTAAATTGCAATGTGTCTTGTGCAGCTGTAACGAGTGCAGCAGCTTTAACCGATCGGGAAAATGTTAGTGTCCAGGATACGCGGCTGTTCTCCACAACCTGTAGGTTTAAATCAGAGACAACCGATTGCGGGAGATGAGTATAAGCGGGTGGTGAAACAAGAACATTAATTTCTTTAATTTCTGCAGGCTTATTTTTAGCGTTGGGTATTACTGAGTATTCCTGAATTGAATTTTGAACAGTTTCAGGCATAGCTATTTTGAAGTCCGTCAGGTAAATAAACAGGTAAATAAGTGAGCACAATACTGCTGTCAGCGAGAATATGCCTATTCGATTTGGAAACTGAATCCTCGCATTTATTGATTCAAGATGTTGCCCGACTTTGATTTGTTGAATCCTGCTTAATGTTGTAAGATCATTTTTATATGCAAGGATCAGGTCAGCACTTCCTTTAAGCTCGCTATAGTTCAGATTCAGAAACCCAACAATCGACTTTTCGTTTATTGTATTTAGTCCCGTTTGTATAAATCTTGTAATGAAAATTACTGAGCCTGAAACGGCCGTTATAATTACTTTGACTATAGTGCTGCTATTCATTACCTGGCAAATACTCAGGCTCAGCAACATCACACCAATGGCTAACAGTGTTATTTCTGCTATTCGAATCCGTAAGTACCGGTTTTTCAACTGCGATAATATCGTTAACCCACTATTCATTGTCTGCGGTAAAAGCCAAGGATTCGTTCGCTGAGAAAAAGAAGTGTAATAAGCAGAATTAAAATTTTGTCTGCCGAGTGACTCGCTTCGATGGTATTGTTTTGCTTTATTTCTTTACTACCTGACCATGCCAACTCATCTGAAATTATTCCCTGATCGTGAGCGAAATTCTGACCAAATAACATTTGCATAAGCTGTACCGGCAGGTGTTGATCGACTGAATTTATTTCGTTCAATCGGGCGGTGAGCACCCAATGATTTTTGTCGTTCTGACTGATCAGGCTTGCGAAAGGATCCGCTTTGAATTGCAATGATTTTCCTGAATACGTAAGCTTTTGATAACTTAACCAAACTAACCAATCGGTTGAAAATTGCTGATCATTTTTTGCTTCAGCTTCGTGAATAACAATTGGAGCAGGGGTGCTTGATTGTATTGCCTGAATGGCTGCCCGTAGAATTTTCTTATCGTAGTCAAAGCTTTTGTCAGCGACAAGCCTAATCCTTAATGTGTCGACCTGTGTTGAATTTGTAATTGATATTGTTTGCTGAACCGGGTAGGAGAGCCAGGAAACATTCTCCGGAAGTGCAATTCGCTTTCCTTTAAAATTTTTGGAGGTATTGCTTGCGATAACGATGAAACGATTGTTGTGGACTCTTGAAAGATCTTCCACAAGCTTATAATAATCCGGTGACTGATGACTTGTATCTGATTCAGGAGTGGGGAAGGCTTCGCTTAATCTTCTAATCTCATATCCGTTTTTTTTAAGCGAATCGGTTAATGTTTTGATGCCTTCCTGATTTTCAAGACCACTTTCTACCAAAACCCAGGGGTGTGCTTCATCAGACGGGGTAAGCGAAATGATCAGCTTAGCCAGGAAAACAACCAGTAATATTATGAGCAAGCTACGAATGGCAAGCAATGCAATTTCATTCAGGCGAATGCTGCTGAATTTACTGGTTGAAGTTTCCGACAGGAATCGAATGCTGCCAATCTTAATCGTCTTGCCTTCTTTGCGGCTAAGCAAATGAATGGCAATTGGGATGCTCAATGCACCTAAAGCCCAAAGCCATATCGGATTCAGCAAGCTCATCGCAATAACGCTTTTCTGGTTTTAAGAAAATTACGAAGCGTATTTTCAATGGGTTCACTCATCGATACGAGGGAATAGCTAATGTTTTTCTCAAGTAAATTACTCCGGATATCTTGAATCCAGCGATCCATCAAAACCGTGTATTCCTTCTGTTTTACTGCAGTATCAACTTTTATACGCGAGCCGGTTTCCAGGTCTTCAAAGGTAAATGCGCCTTCAAATGATAAGTCATGCTCATCTTTGCCCATTAAATGAAAAATAATAACTTCATTCCTGGACGTTTTTAATCTTGAGATAAAAGAAATAAGATCCTTATCCTGATCGTACAAGTCAGTAATAAAAACGATCATCTCTTTTCCGGTATGATCGATCAAGGGTTCGGTCTTTTGTCCCCATCTGCCTTCGCTCTTCAAATTAACCAGCGCATTTACAAAACGCATGAACTGCTGATTTTCAAACCTGGGCTGGACAACTTCCAGGTTTTTGTCATTCACGCCATACAACCCAATAGCGTCTGATTGTTTACGAGCCAGATAGCCTAACGCAGCAATCACCACCTTGGCATATTGTAGTTTGCTGATTCCATTTTCGGTATAGCTCATCGAATGACTGGCATCGACAATGAACTTAATCGTAATGTTTGTTTCAATTTCTGATAGCTTTACAAAGTACCGCTCACTGCGGGCGTACATCTTCCAGTCGAGCAAGCGAAGATCATCGCCCGGTTCATAGCCCCGGTACTGACTGAATTCCTGTCCGATTCCAATCGACTGGCTTCTGTTACTGCCGCTCATAAAGCCTTCCACGATAATGCGCGCGATCAATTCAAGGCCGTTGACGGTATTGATAATCTCGGGTTTGAACAAGTCTTTCAGCTGCGTGTTCAAGGCATTTGCCGGGTTGAAACTTTAGTATGTTCTAAGAGATGCGTAACAACATTGGTTGCTTTAATTCCTTCAGCTTCTGCTCGGAAGTTTGTCAGGATACGATGACGAAGAACCGGCATGGCAACTGCCTTGATGTCATTTTCAGTAACGGAAAAATTGCCATTCATGAAGGCGCGAGCTTTTGCTGTTAAAATCATTGCCTGACCGGCCCGCGGGCCTGAACCCCAGCTTACCCAATCCTTAACATATTTTACATCGGTTTGCTCAGGGCGTGTTGAGCGAACAAGTCTGCTTACGTAGTCGACCAAATCTTCATTGATATGAACATCTCTCACAAGCTTTTGGGCATTCAGTAATTGAGCTCCATCAACAACCTTATTGATTTTTTCTTTTTTACCGCCTGTGGTGCTGGTTAAAATCCTGCGTTCGTGGTCGGCAGTAGGGTAATTAATCTTGATATAAAGCAGGAAGCGATCAAGCTGCGCTTCCGGTAAGGGAAATGTCCCTGCCTGTTCAATCGGGTTTTGGGTAGCAAGGATAAAGAATGGTCTTTCCAATGAATGTGTGACTCCACCGTATGTTACCTCAAACTCCTGCATCGCTTCAAGCAAGGCTGATTGTGTCTTAGGAGATGTCCGGTTAATCTCATCTGCCAGGATGATGTTTGAGAAGATTGGCCCCTTATTGAACTTGAAGAAGCGCTTTCCGGTTGAATGATCTTCTTCCAAAATTTCAGTCCCGATAATATCCGATGGCATCAGATCGGGTGTGAATTGAATCCGTCTGAATTTCAGATCCACTGCTTCCGCCAGCGTGCGGATCATGAGTGTTTTCGCAAGTCCTGGCACACCTTCGAGAAGTGCATGTCCGCCTGCCAGGAACGTGATCAGAAGCTGCTCGATTGTTTCATCCTGCCCGACAATAATTTTGCTGATCTCTTTTTTAAGATCCTTAAGCTGCGAGATTAACTGCTGAACCGATTGCTCTGTCTTGTGTAATTCTGTATCCATAAAATTATTAAGCAGTAAGCGCGTACATAATAATGTTCACACTAAACCGCGTATTGTCTATTCTGTAAAATCTCTTATTCCTGAAATCATAATCCCATTCACAGCCATAATCTTTATTGCTGTACAAAACTGCTATTTTTCCGTTGATCTCGATCGCTTTTAAATAATCATGAATCAGATCATCGCCCCAGCCATTAAGCTCTTGTGAAGTAGCGGGTGGACCGTCAAACTTAAAAAAGGTTGAGTAAATCGGGTGATTCTTTGGGATCTTCTTTAACGATCCTTCTCCAAAGCAACGTTCCATTTGCGACTCGAATGATTTGGCGAACAATCCGTCAATATCATGATTGCAATCATCCACGAAAACAAACCCTCCATTCTTTACATATTTCTCAAAATTTGTGCGTTCCTGCTCAGTAAATTCCACAAGCTTATGTCCGCTCAAATAACAAAAAGGACAGTTAAAGATTGCGTCCGAACTAAGCGATACAATGTTCTCCTGCGTATCCACCGGAAGGGTAGTGTATTCAACCAATGAGTTAAGCACATTGGAAGGCATGCGCTGATCCACGTCCCAGTCACCCGATTCATATTGGATGCGGGTGAAGAAAAATTTCGATTGGAGGGTACTCATGGTCTGGATTAAAGGTCGGTCATCCTGCCTTCCTGAACCAGTAAATTTATACAGGCGGATTTGATTAAAATAGAAAACAACCTCTTAACCTATGAAAAAAGAAAGTCGTCATTCGGAGCGGGAGCGAAGAATCCCCTCATGAATCAGGGGATGTTTCGCTGCGCTCAACATGACGACTTGGGAAAAACTTTCTTTAATCCTTAAACCGCATCCGATAGACTTGAGAATGTAAAGTCTCGCACTTTAAGCGGTGGAAGAAGATAATTGGCATTTGATTCTACGCTTACCGTTCGTTCAACTTTGCCCAGCTCTTCCAGGTTATTCAGCATAATCACCGGACTCTCATTGAATCGGAAATTCTTAATTGGATACTGAATTTTTCCATTCTCAATATAGAAGGTGCCATCGCGTGTTAACCCGGTTAACAATAATGATTGCGGATCAACATCCCGGATGTACCACAACCGGGTTACCAGCACACCTTTCTTGGTTCCTTTGATAAGCTCTTCCAGCGATTTCGTTCCGCCTTCCATGATAATTCCATCCGGGAACGGAACAGCTTTTACACCTTTCTTTTCAGCCCAATAGCGCGAGTAGGTCAAATTCTTGACAACTCCTTTCTCAATCCATGAAGTTTTTTCCTGCGGTCTGCCATCACCTGACCAGGTGCTTGTGGGCAAATCCGGATTCAGTGGATCGGAATAAATGTTAACACGTTCGTCAACCATTTTTTCTCCTAACCGCGTTGCGCCTCCGGCTTTGCTCAAAAAACTCCGGCCTTCATCAGCTGTACGTGCATCCAGTCCGAAAATAATTCTTTCAAGGAGCACAGCTACTGCAGCGGGCTCAAGAATAACCGTATACTTTCCGGGTTCAATTGCTTTTGCCTGGACAGAGCCAACAGCTTTATCGGTAGCAATTTTGGTTGCAGTTTTTGTATCAAGCTTGGTTATATCATTGTAACCGCGCGTTGCGTAACCGGAACCTTTTCCATCTTCTGTACGAACCGTTATTGAAAAGTTTGTGCCTGTGCCGGTATTGTAGGCAAATAAACCTTTTGAATTCATCATGGCTGAATAGCCGGTATTATCTTCCAGGAAGCCGGCAGCAACGGCCCTGCCATCTTTGGCAACCTGCAGGCTTTGAGCAACCAGGTCAGCACGCTGCTTCGGAGTAATAGAGGCTGTAGACTGGACAAAAGTTTTTGCTTCCAGATACGTTTGCGGTCCGAGAAATGAAACAAACTCAGGATTCTCAGGAGCAAGCTGTGCAAGCTCTTCAGACCGTCTCACAACTTTTTCCAGCGAGGCATCATCAAATTCATTGATGGTTGCTGTGCCGAGCTTTTTCCCATAAGCTGATGAGACTACTAAATTATTCCGGGTGATTACCCCGCTTGTAGAAACTGAATTTCGGGCGTATCGAATGTTGGCACTGTCGCCACCACCCAGGTTCACTTCACACTCATCTGCTTTTGAATAGCTGAGTACTTTTTTTAACAAAGTATACGCTTCATCTTTTGTAAGTATTGGCATATGATCAAATGTTACGGGCTGTGTTAATTACATTAATTCCTTTAAACAATGCGGTGGATGATCCGTGCGAAACGGCACTTGATTGTCCGGGCTGTCCTTTTCCGTCAAAGAAAGATCCGCCTAAACGGTAATCACTTTCATCAGCAATTCCGGAGCAGGCATTCCAGAAATCCTGACTGTTAGCCTGGTACGCAACATCGCGAACCATATTACCAAGCTTTCCGTTTTTGATTTCGTAGTATAGTTGTCCGCCAAATTGAAAATTGTAGCGCTGCTGATCGATTGAGAAAGATCCATCACCTACGATATAAATACCTTTCTCAACATTTTTAATGAGATCGTCAACACTCTTCTTTTCTTTGGAAGGCTGCAACGAGACGTTCGGCATACGCTGGAATTGGACACTGCTCCAGTTGTCTGCGTAACAGCAACCTTGTGAGGCTGGAAGGCCAAGAATATGTGCCTGATCGCGAATGGTTTGATAGTTAACAAGCGTACCTTCTTTAATGATGTCCCACTTACCGCAACCAACGCCTTCATCATCATAGCCAACAGCGCCAAGCGATCCAACCTGAGTTTTATCACCCACGATGTTTACCAGCTTGCTTCCAAAATTGAATTTCTTCGATTCCCACTTATCAAGCGTTAGGAAGCTTGTTCCGGCAAAGTTTGCTTCGTAGCCGAGAACACGATCAAGCTCAGTTGGGTGACCAACTGATTCGTGAATCGTTAGCCATAAATGTGAAGGATCAAGCACGAGGTCGTACTTGCCCGGCTCGATTGATTTTGCTTTTAATTTTTCTCCGGCCTGTGCCCCTGCTGCGCGCGCATCTTCAATCATGTCGTAACGACCTTTGTAAAGTGTTGTTACGCCATTGATCTTATCCTGCGGTCGTGCGTTGAGGTATTCATAACCCATTCCCATGGGTGCGCTCAATGCGTTCCGGGTTTCAAATTTCCCGGTAGCGGCATCAATTTTTGTTGTAAAAAATGTTGGCCAGATGCGGTGAATATCCTGATCGATATATGAGCCATCGGTTGATGCGAAGTACTTCTGTTCATTTACAAGAAAGAGGATGGAAGTCATGTAATCGGCTCCTGCCTTCATGGCGGCACTGTTCACATTCATGAGCAGGTCAACCTTTTCCTTAATGGGAACTTCAAATGCATTCTTTTCGATTGGTGCTTTCCAGCTTACTTCGCCATAGCCCTTTTGAGGTGCTAACCGAACGGGCTCTGAAAGTAATCGTGAGTTTTCTTTCGCGGTGGCAACTGCTAGTTCTGCTGCTCTTGCAATACTGTCTTTATCA
>CAZHQP010000069.1:0-10982 GCA_964534735.1 uncultured Roseivirgaceae bacterium | reverse complement strand
AAACCGGTGTTGTCATTTATAGTTAGTGTGGTGGCCGGATATCTTATCACAACCCTTGCTCCGATGGATACACCGGATGCATACTGGATCATTTTCATCTGCGGAGCGCTGGCAATCTGCTCGATGATCTTTCCGGGAGTCTCCGGGGCATTTATTCTGGTACTGCTGGGTAAGTATCAGTTTATGATTACTTCACTGGTCGAGTTGAATGTATGGGTAATTGTGGTATTCGCTGCTGGCTGTATCATTGGATTGCTTGTATTTGCCCGACTAATTACCTGGATACTCGATCATTATCACCACATTACGGTGGCTGTTTTAGCCGGTTTTATGCTGGGCTCGTTAAATAAAGTATGGCCCTGGCGACAAGGCCTTGAATACGCAACAACCCGCAAAGGCGAGCAAATTGCTGTATTTGATAAAAGTATATTACCTTGGCACTCTTTATCAGAAACCGGAAGGGATCCACAGCTCTTCCAGGCAATCCTGATGATGGCACTCGGGGTATGTATCGTAATTGTTACCGAACGAATTGCAACACGTTTAAAATTGAAACATTAACATGGAAAAAATATTCGGCCTTATCGGCTCAACCGTAAGTCACTCGTTCTCTAAATCATATTTTGATGAAAAGTTTTTCAGAGAAGGTTTACGTGATTACCATTACGAATTGTTTCCGCTTTCAAAAATTCAGGACATTGAAAAACTCCTGAAAGAAAATAAGGCATTAAGCGGATTAAATGTCACGCTTCCGTATAAAGAACAGGTTTTAAAATATCTTAATGAAATTGATCCGGCCGCGAAAGAAATCGGAGCAGTGAATGTGATCAAGGTGGAAAAAGGAAAACTGAAAGGATACAACACCGATTCAGACGCCTTCTTCGAAACGATCGAAAAGTGGTTACCCAAAGACAAAACCTTTCAGGCACTCGTGCTCGGATCAGGCGGATCTTCAAAAGCTGTTCAACAGGCTTTAAATAAGTTAAAGATTCAGTTCAAGATTGTTTCGCGCGATAAAGCCAATGGAAACTTCTCCTACGAAGAGATTAACGCAAACAGCAAAGAGATCGAATCGTCTAATCTTATCATAAATACTACACCGCTTGGCATGCACCCCAATGAGAGTTCAATGCCTCCCTTGAGTACAGAGCACATCACGCGCGAGCACTACGTGTATGACCTCATCTACAATCCAGCCCGTACGCAGTTCTTGCAAAAGGCAGAGATCCGGGGCGCAATGATCAAAAATGGTCTTGAGATGCTGCATGTACAGGCCGAGAAATCCTGGAACATCTGGAATAATTAGTTTTTTAGTTATCCGTTATTAGTTAATGGTTAATGAAGGTTGACTATTTGTGTCAGTTGCTAAATCTTTTTGGTTTTTCCGGAATTACCATTAACGAATAACTGTTAACTTTTTGCACTGATAACTATTAACTTTCTCCATGGATTTTAAAATCACGAGCGAATATACACCTACAGGCGACCAGCCTAAAGCAATTCAGCAGTTAGTTTCGGGTCTTGAGAATGGCGAACCGCACCAGACATTATTAGGCGTTACGGGTTCGGGTAAGACTTTTACAATGGCTAACGTTATTGCAAAAACGCAACGTCCTACTCTGATACTCAGTCATAATAAAACACTGGCGGCACAGCTTTATGGTGAATTCAAAAATTTCTTTCCGGAAAACGCAGTCGAGTATTTCATCTCATATTACGATTATTACCAGCCCGAAGCATTTATTCCTTCTTCGAATTTATACATTGAAAAAGATCTTTCCATCAACGAAGAAATTGAGAAGCTGCGTCTGAGTGCAACTTCATCACTGCTTACGGGTCGCAGAGATGTTATTGTGGTTGCATCGGTATCCTGTATTTATGGTATCGGTAACCCGGAAGAGTTTGGAAAGAATGTGATCAAGTTAAAAGCCGGAGAAACCATTGCACGTAACCGGTTTCTCTTCGGTTTGGTTGATATCCTTTACAACCGCACTGAAGCTGAATTCAAGCGCGGAACATTCCGTGTAAAGGGCGATACAGTAGATGTATTCCTTGCATACGCAGATTATGCTATCCGGATTTATTTCTGGGGTGATGAGATTGAATCCATCCAGCGCATTGAACCGGTAAGCGGAAGAAAAATTTCCGATGAATCCGTTGTAACCATCTTTCCGGCTAACCTCTTCGTAACCGGGAAAGAATCGATGCACCAGGCGATCCGCGAAATCCAGGATGATATGGTAAGACAGGTAGCGATGTTCGAGTCGGACAGAAAATTTCTGGAAGCGAAAAGATTAAAAGAACGTACCGAGTTTGACGTTGAAATGATGCGTGAGCTGGGATATTGCTCAGGCATTGAAAATTATTCCCGGTATTTCGATCGAAGAGAACCCGGAGCACGACCATTCTGCCTGATCGACTACTTCCCGGATGATTTTTTAATTGTAGTAGATGAGAGCCACGTAACCATTCCGCAAATCCGAGCGATGTGGGGCGGAGACCGGTCCCGTAAAGTGAATCTGGTTGATTATGGTTTCCGGTTACCGGCCGCATTAGACAACCGGCCGTTAACATTCAATGAATTTGAATCAATGGTGAATCAGGCAGTTTATGTGAGCGCAACACCTGCTGAATATGAACTTCGTAAATCAGAAGGCGTTGTGGTTGAGCAGTTGATTCGTCCGACCGGGTTACTGGATCCTGAAATTGATGTCCGGCCAAGCAAAAATCAGATTGACGACTTGCTCGAAGAAATTGACGAACGTGTAAAGAAAAAAGAACGCGTGCTGGTAACTACACTTACGAAGCGGATGGCTGAAGAGTTAACCAAGTTCATGGAACGGGCAGGTGTGAAATGTCGCTACATCCACTCTGAGGTTACAACATTAGACCGGGTTGAAATTCTGCGTGAATTACGGTTAGGTGTATTTGACGTGCTGGTAGGTGTTAACCTGTTACGCGAAGGTCTGGATTTGCCCGAAGTATCACTTGTCGCGATTCTGGATGCTGATAAAGAAGGGTTTCTGCGTAACCAGCGTTCATTGGTTCAAACCATTGGTCGGGCAGCGCGAAATGAGAACGGCCGGGTAATCATGTATGCAGATACGATTACCGAATCCATGCAGCAGGCGATTGATGAAACCAATCGGAGACGTCAGGTACAGATGGAATATAATAAGGCTAACGGTATCACGCCCAAAACCATTATCCGTTCGAAAGAATCCATTCTCGGCCAGACAAAAGTTGCTGATTCTAAAAAATCAACCAAAAACTATTACGTGGAAAGTGAGGAAACTTCACTGGCGGCTGATCCGGTTGTGGCATACTTAGGAAAAGATGAGCTTCAGAAGATGGCTGACCGCACGAAAAAATCAATGGAGAAAGCAGCGAAAGATCTTGAGTTCATGGAAGCAGCAAAGCTGCGCGATGAGTACATGGCAATTTTGAAGCTGATTGAGGAGAAGAAGTAATACTGGTTATTTTATTACTTTAATATTTCTGATCAAATCATCTACTACTTCTCGCAATGAGATTGTAAGCCCGGGGTCAGTCACTTCAGTTTTGCTAATCTTTGACCGGATAAACGAAACCAGCAGTGTGCTCTTTTCTCCGACATTTGCTGAAATAGCTTTCAACGTCAGCAGAATGGATTGAAATGCATTCTCTCCTCCCGTTGAAGCCACAATTACTGCTGTTGATTTGTTAACAAACTCTCCGGAAGAAACAGTCCAGTCTAATGCGTTCTTCAATGTGCCCGGCACACCAAATGCATATTCGGGTGTCACAAACAACACACCGTTCGATTCTCTGATTGCTTCCCGAAAACGCGTTACCTCTGTGGGAGCTTCGGTACTGTCATCGAAGTGCGGAAGCTTCCCTAAATTATCATACACAGTAAATTGAACACCTGTTTTAGCGCTGGAGACAATCTCATTCAACACAATATGCGTGGAAGAATTATCCCTCAGGCTACCGGAGAGGCAAAGAATTTTTATCATGAGGATAAAATAAACGTGGTCTGTGAATACACACAGACCACGATAAAAGTTCCAAATCTTGGTCTGTGTCGACACAGACCATGAGGATCATTAATTACTTCGCAGCAAACCGTTTTGAAACCTCATTCCAGTTAACAACATTCCAGAATGCAGTAATATAATCCGGTCTTCTGTTCTGATAGTTGAGGTAATACGCATGCTCCCAAACGTCCAATCCTAAAATCGGTGTTCCTTTAACTTCAGCGACATCCATCAACGGGTTATCCTGGTTAGGCGTTGACGTAATTTGAAGCTTACCGGAAGCATCTTTGATCAACCACGCCCAGCCTGAACCAAAACGGGTTGTTGCAGCTGCAGCGAACTTCGTTTTAAATTCATCAAAGCTACCAAAGGCTGCATTGATCGCATCGGCTAATGCACCAGTTGGTGTCCCGCCCGTGTTTGGGGCCATGATTGTCCAGAATAAGCTGTGGTTATAATGTCCGCCACCGTTGTTACGAACAGCAACCGGATACTTCGAAATATTCATGCAAATTTCTTCAATGCTTAAGCTTTCTTCAGGTTTACCGGCAATTGCCGCATTGAGATTTGTTACATAGGCGTTGTGATGCTTGCCATGGTGTATCTCCATTGTCTTTGCATCAATATGTGGTTCCAGTGCGTTGTTTGCGTACGGAAGGGCAGGAAGTGTAAATGCCATAAGTGTATTTTTTGGTTGAACATTTTTTACCATTCAGGAATTTGAATGGCTTTCAAATATACAACCCTAAAAGCAACCGGAAAATTCGTTTTAAATGAAGTTTTTGCGAATTCAGCGGAGAATGAGCTTAGTTAACGTCATGCTGATGTGAGAACCGAAGCATCCCCTTTTGGTTACAGGATTGGATCAAATAATCTATTGGGAGATTCTTCGTATACACTCAGAATGACGAAACGTTACAGGTTTTTATCCCGCAAGGTTTTAAAAAACCTGTCAATCAATCCTTTCGCTTCTTCACCCTTAACTCCTTTTACAACTACCGTTTTCGGATGAAGTAACGGATGTTGCACAAGCGTGTAACCGCGTTGCAGATCAGAAGCACCGTAAACAAGCTTTTGCAGCTGAACCCAGTGAAGTGCCCCTGTACACATCACGCAAGGCTCAAGTGTTACGTAGAGCGTGCACTCATTCATATATTTTGATCCCAGATAATTTGCAGCAGCTGTTGTAGCCAGCATCTCGGCATGCGCTGTAGCATCCGTTAATTTTTCAGTTTGGTTGTGCGCCCGGGCAATGATCCTGTTCTTGCATACTACAACCGCACCAACCGGAACCTCTCCGATCTCCAATGCTTTGCTTGCCTCTTTTAAGGCTTCACGCATAAAGTATTCATCGGTGAAGAGTTCCATCATTTAATTTTTACACTCTTCATCACTTTATCTGCCGTTGGCTGCCAGTCTTCTTTCAATCTTCTCGGGCAGTTGAATGAAAATACGAGGGTACGTTTTGGTTCCACCAGGTATTCCAGGTAGGAATACTTTAATACAGGCTCGTCAAGACCCAAGGTTGACTTGTCGCCTTTGATGCGGGACTCAAATTCAAAATACACCAGCTTTTTACCATTCACTTCGCGAATGCCTTCATTGATCATTTCAACACGATCAAACATATTTATGATGCCTGATTTGAAAAATTTTTGAGCCATCTCCAGGTTTGCATCCGGCCAGCTTGTCGCGGATATATTTACACTGAAATCAACTTCGTGTTCGGGATTGGTAAAGGCTCCAATAGGTTTCCGAACGGAAGGATAACGCTGGGTAAAATCGAGCTCTCCCATCGGCACAAAATCCTTCGGCAGCATCACAGAAATGTCATCCGATACTTTTGTTTTGATCAGCTTCGGAGTTTCCTGAAGTGATAGAGAAGTCAGTACTAATAAAAAAAGCGCCTTATGCATAGATTTTTACCTTTTAACGTACAGAACAGGCCGTAAAGTATTGTTAAATTCGCGCCTTGCAAGCCTGTCCTAGCTTAAAAACAGGCTAAAATTACTTAAAAGTCATGTTAAGAACTCATACCTGCGGTGAATTACGAATAACTCACGTTGGACAGCCCGTTTCATTAACCGGGTGGGTACAACGTCAGCGCGATAAAGGAAGCATTTTGTGGATCGATCTGCGCGACCGTTATGGCATTACACAATTGTTTTTTGAAGAAGGAAGCACGCCCGCTGCATTGATGCTTGCTGCCAAAGAAGTTGGCCGTGAATACGTAATCCAGGTGAAGGGCATTGTTGCGGAGCGACTATCTAAAAATGATAAACTGGCAACCGGAGACATCGAACTAAAAGTTACCGAGCTTGTTGTACTAAACACGGCAAAGACTCCTCCGTTTACCATTGAAGATAATACCGATGGCGGAGATGAGCTTCGGATGAAGTATCGCTATCTGGATTTAAGAAGAAACCCGGTACGCGAAAGCTTGCAGCTCCGGCACAAGGTTGCACAGCAAACCCGGGCTTATCTGGATATGCAAAACTTCATTGAAGTTGAAACTCCCGTTCTGATTAAATCAACACCGGAAGGTGCCCGCGATTTCGTTGTACCTTCAAGAATAAACAATGGTGAGTTTTATGCGTTGCCGCAATCACCGCAAACATTTAAGCAACTGCTGATGGTTTCCGGGTTTGACCGGTATTACCAGATTGTGAAATGTTTCCGCGATGAGGACTTGCGCGCAGACCGCCAGCCAGAGTTTACACAAATAGACTGTGAGATGTCGTTCATCACGCAGGAAGATATCTTGAGTACGTTTGAAGGACTGATCCGTCACCTCTTCAAAACAGTTAAGAACATTGATATGCCTTCTGTACCGCGTATGACGTACGATGAGGCGATGAAGCTTTATGGATCGGATAAGCCTGATACACGGTTTGACATGAAGTTCGTGGAGATTAAAGAGCTGACAGGCGGAAAAAACTTTCAGGTTTTCGACAGTGCTGAAATGGTTGCCGGGATCTGTGCAAAAGGTTGTGCGGAATACACACGCAAACAATTAGATGAGCTTACAGAATATGTAAAGCGGCCACAGGTTGGTGCGAAAGGAATGGTTTACGTTCAGTGCAAGGCTGACGGAACATTTAAATCTTCTGTTGATAAATTTTATTCGGCTGAAGATTTGAAAGCATGGGCTGATAAATTTAATGCACAGCCGGGCGATTTATTGCTAATTCTTTCGGGTGAAACAAATGCAGCCCGCAAGCAACTGAATGAGCTGCGTCTTTTCATGGGCGAAAAACTTGGCTTCCGCGATAAGAATAAATTCTCGGCACTGTGGGTGATTGATTTTCCATTGCTGGAATGGGATGAAGAAACAAAACGTTACCACGCCATGCACCATCCGTTCACGTCACCGAAACCGGATGATATCAAATTGCTTGACACCAAACCGGGTGATGTTCGTGCCAATGCGTACGATATGGTAATCAACGGAACTGAAGTTGGCGGTGGCTCCATACGGATTCATGATCGGGAAACACAATCGATGATGTTCAACCATCTTGGGTTCACCCCGGAAGAAGCTAAAAAACAATTCGGGTTCTTACTGGAAGCATTTGAGTTCGGGGCACCTCCGCATGGTGGGATTGCTTTCGGCTTTGATAGACTATGTTCAATCTTTGGTGGTGCCGATTCGATCCGTGACTTCATTGCTTTCCCGAAAAATAATTCGGGACGCGATGTGATGATCGACAGTCCTTCAACTATTTCAGCAGAACAGCTAAAAGAATTGGGGATTAAGGTATTGTAAACAATCATCAAGATCAAAAGTTATCATCAAGTACACGTCATTCCGAACGCAGTGAGGAATCTCCTTTTTTAACGCTTCATCAGGGGATATCTCGCTTCGCTCGATATGACGCTCAACTTTTGATCACCCGGGTTACATTCCCATCATCACAAATGCACCCCAATAATACGGATCTTTGTATTTGGTCATCAATTGTAATTGCGCCTGCTTGAATGCTTTCTGCTTGTTGCCCAGCTTGATCCAGCTATTGTAAAAGTTCGTCATCAGCATTTGGGTTGCCGCATCATCAACTTTCCACAAGCTCATAATCAGAGCATCGGCACCGGCTACCTGGAAGGCACGCTGCAAGCCATATACCCCTTCTCCGGATTTAATATCGCCCAAACCGGTTTCACACGCACTGAGAATAACCAGGTTTGTTCCCTCCAGATTCAGGTTCATAGCCTCATAGGCTGTAAGAACGCCATTATCATTGCTGGAAATGTCTGTGCCACCTCCGGTTATGGATTTCCCCGCACCAGCCAAAATCAACCCTGAGCGCAACAATGGATTTCTCGAAGCGCTCTCAGCATTTACGCCAAACACTGAGCCTTCGCCATCTCCGGCATCCTGTAAAAAGTATCCGTGCGTAGCGATGTGTACGAGTGTTGGTCCATTGAGTGCCTTAATACTTTTCTCGGTGGCATCTTTGGCCATTACCTGATTGACCTGATAGCCGGATGTCTTGAGGATTTTCGAAATACCTTCGATCTCCGTTTTTGTTCCTGGCAATGCCGGAATATCTGCGGTTTGATAATCCGGGAAGCCTAATAAGAATGCATTCTTTTTTGGAACACCGGTTTTCTTCGCTTTCAATGCAACCAGATCTTTTGAGTTACCAATGATCACCAGGTCGTAGCGATTAATCACAAAATCTTCTTCCGGTCTTTTAAGCGTATTCAAATTCATTTGATTGTAAACACCATCCGGTGAGATGTAAACCAGCTTTTTACCGGCAATTTCCTTTTCAATTTTCGACCAGTATTGCTCATACGAATAATCGTCCGTTACCTTTTGCTGAATTGCGTTACGGTAAAATTTGGAATATTTCTTTTCAAGGTCAGCGCCATTTTCCATTACGACCAGCTTCGGCATCTCCAATCCCTTCTTCAGGATAAGTGCCACATACCTGGAACCATCTGTAAAATCCTTATCAAAGCCCCGAACACGAATGATATCTACGATCGCTTCAGTATCACTTAATAATGAAAGAATTTGCTTATAGCTTGTCTTCTGGGTTGAATAACCTGCCGAGAATTCACTTGATTTTTCAGACAATGATTTCTCCGTTGCGTTAGCTTCATGCTCCAGATCCGACAGCTTGATCTTCTGCTGCTTCAGTTCTTCTTTAGATAATGTATAAAGTCTCGCAAGCTGCTCTTTCTTATCGAGCCACAACAAGTATTCTTTGATCAGCGTTTCATTCTTACTTTTTAGAATTGTCTGTTTGACTTTGTTAGTTGAGTTAAGCAACAACGCTTTGGTAGCCATTTGATAGTCATAAAAATCCTGTGCCACATAGTTCATGGTTGGACTTACTTCCAGGGCAAAGCTGTAGAATCGCTGAAAGCGTGGAGCCGTAATATCCCAATAACTGGTTTTCTCCGCTTCACTCATGGGAGGGAAATACAGGTTAATAAACTCGATGGTTTTGTCCATCACATCCCGATACATCATATAAGCCTGCTCGAGCTTACCTGTTTTCCAATAAAGAATTGCCAGATTTTCCTGTGTTCTTACATAGTCAGGATGCTTGGTTCCTAATAATGTCTCCCGAATGCTCAATGCTTTATTGAGTTGCTTTTCAGCTTCTTCAAAACGGCCATTCATCCGGTAGAAGTTACCCAGATCGTTTGTTACTTTAGCGTAGTAGATATTGTCTTCCGTGAACTTCTCTTTGTAAACAGATTTTGATTTTTTCAGAAGCTCTTCGACTTTTTCCGGTTTACCCATCTGGATATACAGAATACCCATTTGATTTAATAGTCCGGCATACTCGGCATTACCGGTTTGCTTCTTGGCATCAAAAACCTTTTTGATCTCAAGAAACTGTGCTTCTGCTTCCGTGAATTTTCCGGAGAGCTGATAGATAAAAGCAAGGTTTGCCTGGAACTTGCGGTTATCAAACGATTGGAAAGTTTTCTTTGGACCTTTCGATGAAGAGGTCACTGCAGCTTTCATCAGGTCAGCAGCTTCGGCATATCGACCCACAGTCTGAAAGAGCATTGCCTTGTTATTTAACAGAATTGCTTTTTGCATTCCATCACCAAAAAACCGATCGCTCAATGTTAACGCTTCATTAAATTCAACCTCCGCTTCGTTGTATTTCCCTAATGTTTGATGGAGCTTGGCGAGGTTATTCAGGTTAGCGATATACGGTGCACTTTTTTTACCGACAGATTTTTCGCTCATCTCAAGCGTCTGAATGAGGTATTCATTGGCTTTGGTATTTTTTGCCTGTGTCAGGTTAACCAGCCCAAGATTCGATAAAGCACGGAGATAGATAATCTCATTCGTGAGCGATTTTTCTTCAAGATAGATTCGCGCGCTGTCGAAATACATTTCCGCCAGCTTGTAGTTTTTCCAGATACCATCGTAAAAACCAATTCCAGTTTTTATTTTGTCTCGGGCAATATCAATCGGGGTTTTGGTTGTTTCTGATCCAAATAAAAAGTTCATGGCTTTGCTTTCCCCTTCACCTTTCTGCTTGACATCAAAAAAGCCAGCATTTTCATTTACCGAGATAGCAAATTGAAAATCGACCGAATCAAGCGCAATGTTACTCTCAGCAGCTTTCTTTCCGCCTTCTTTATTCACTGCCTTCCCAAGCTGGTCGAGCCACTTCTGCGCGGAAGCATTAATTATCGAAATAAAAATCAGAAAGAAGAGTAATCCTGCTAACCTGCCGTTCATGTGATGACTTTTGATGGGTTATAAAAAGAAAAGGTTGAACCTGAATTCAACCTTTTCCGAGATAAAATTAAGGATTATTCCATTAATCTTCTTCTACCGTCTGGCCACGTTTCTTCAACTCGTCAGCCAGCAATTTTGAATCAGCCGTTACCAGTGCTGTTACAGCCTCCAGGTTCTTTTTTGAAGCGTCCAAGCCCTTAATTGATGTATTGGCTTGCTTTGTTGCTGCCGGAGATTTTGTACGC
>CAZHQP010000068.1:7377-10995 GCA_964534735.1 uncultured Roseivirgaceae bacterium | reverse complement strand
GGTTCGGAAGGTAAGCTTGGCGGACAGGCAACTGTAAAAGGTGTTGGTGGTGTGTGGAAAGGTTTGACGGATTCCGTAAACCAGATGGCGGGTAACCTTACAGCTCAAATCCGGAACATTGCCAACGTTGCAATTGCCGTTGCGAATGGTGACTTGTCACAAAAAATTACGGTGGACGTGCGGGGAGAAATTCTCCAGCTCAAAGATACGCTGAACACGATGGTGGATCAGCTTCGTGGTTTTGCATCCGAAGTAACACGGGTGGCCCGGGAAGTGGGAACGGATGGTAAGCTCGGTGGTCAGGCATTCGTACCGGGCGTGGCTGGTACATGGAAAGATTTGACTGACTCCGTAAACGGGATGGCGGGTAACCTTACTGACCAGGTACGTAACATTGCCGGTGTAACAACTGCGGTGGCGAATGGTGACTTGTCGAAGAAGATCACGGTAGACGTGCGCGGGGAAATGCTCGAGCTCAAGAACACGATCAACACGATGGTGGAACAGCTTAACTCTTTTGCGTTCGAGGTAACGCGAGTGGCGCGTGAAGTAGGTACAGAAGGTAAACTTGGCGGTCAGGCTGAAGTGCGAGGTGTTGCCGGTACCTGGAAAGACTTGACGGACTCCGTAAACCAGATGGCCTCAAACTTAACAGGTCAGGTTCGCGGTATCGCGAAAGTTGTGACTTCGGTAGCGAAAGGAAATCTAAAACAAAAACTCTCAATAAACGCGTTAGGTGAATTAGCCCAGTTAACAGATACAATCAATGAAATGATAGATACACTCGCGGTGTTTGCCGATCAGGTAACAACGGTTGCGCGTGAGGTAGGTGTTGAAGGCCGATTGGGTGGGCAGGCCAGTGTACCGGGTGCATCCGGTACGTGGAAAGATTTGACAGAAAACGTAAACCAGCTTGCCGCGAACTTAACAACTCAGGTTCGTTCTATTTCTGAAGTTGCATCAGCCGTAACGAAAGGTGACTTGACCCGTGCCATCCGGGTGGATGCAAAAGGTGAATTGGAAGCGTTAAAAGATACGATTAACCAGATGATCACCAACCTGAGGGAAACAACATTACGTACACAGGATCAGGACTGGTTGAAATCAAACCTGGCGAAGTTTACACAAATGTTGCAGGGTCAGAAAGATTTGAATACGGTAACAAAACGTATCCTGTCGGAACTTGCAGAAGTGGTAAGCGCACATTATGGCGCATTCTACATTCTCGGTCAGGATGATAACAGTCAGCAGGTTAAGCTAAAGTTGTTCGCTGCTTACGCCTATAAGGAAGAGAAGAACATTCCAAGAGAATTTGAGATTGGTGAGGGTCTTGTTGGTCAATGCGCGTTCGAGAAAGAAAGAATTCTTTTAACAAACGTTCCGCAAGGTTATGTAAAGATTAATTCAGGGTTGGGTAAAGCAAAACCATCTAACCTGGTTATTCTTCCGGTGTTATTCGAGAATAAAGTAAAGGCAGTTATCGAACTTGCTTCATTAGATTCATTCAGTCCCACGCATCTTGATTTTTTGGATCAGCTCACTGAAAGTATTGGTATCGTGTTGAACACGATTGAAACGAACACGCGTACAGAAGAGCTTCTGGAACAGTCTCAATCACTTGCGGGTGAATTGAAGACTCAGCAGGAAGAATTGAGACGTACAAACGATGAGCTTCAGGATAAAGCCCTCCTCCTCGTAAAACAAAAAGACGAGGTGGAAGCGAAGAACAAAGAGGTGGAAGAAGCCCGCAGATCGCTTGAAGAAAAAGCAGAACAGCTGACACTGACATCCAAATACAAATCCGAGTTCCTTGCGAATATGTCGCACGAGTTAAGAACTCCGCTGAATTCCCTCTTGATTCTTGCACAACAGCTTTATGAAAACGCAGAGGGTAATTTGAATGACAAGCAGGTTCGATACGCCAAGACAATTCACTCGTGCGGAGATGATCTTATTCAGCTGATTAATGACATTCTTGACCTTTCAAAAATTGAGTCCGGATTTATTTCAGCTAATATTTCTACTGTACGGATTGCTGAGATTGCTTCCTTTGTTGAAACCACTTTTAAGCCGATCTCAGAAGCGCGTAATCTTAAGTTTAAAATTGAAACAGATCTTGCTCTTCCGGTTTCCATTGAAACAGATATACAGCGCCTTAACCAGATTCTTAAAAACTTATTGTCAAACGCGTTTAAGTTTACAGAAAAAGGTGAAGTAAAATTAAAAGTATTTGAAGCCAGAAAAAGCTGGAAGTCCGGAAATCAAAGCCTCGATACTGCCAGCGGTGTTATTGGTTTCTCGATCAGCGACACGGGTATAGGGATCCCTCAGGAGAAACAGCTTATTATCTTTGAAGCGTTCCAGCAAGCCGAAGGATCAACAAGCAGGAAATATGGTGGTACAGGATTAGGACTATCCATCAGCCGTGGTTTGGCGGAACTTCTTGGCGGAACGATTGAGCTCGACAGCCAGGCAGGTGAAGGAAGTACATTTACGCTGTATCTTCCGGTAGAAAGCCTCCCAAACACAACTCCCAGAAGTACCCCGGAAAGTTTGAAAGTAATTCAGCAATATCAAACTGATGTTAAAGGTGCTGATATCCGTACGATCAATTCACCGGATGGTCGCAAAGAGATCGTGAATGAGATGATCAATGAAACCGGAGATGATCGCGATCACATTCAATCAAACGATCAGGTGATTTTAGTTGTCGAGGACGATCTTCGTTTCGGCAAGATTATTATCGAAAAAGCTCACGAAACAGGGTTAAAAGCGGTAGTCGCAACAAACTACCTTGAAGTATTTGATTTTATCAATCGCTTCTCCCCCATTGCCATTACACTCGATGTTAAGCTACCGGAAACCAGTGGCTGGAAAGTGATTGAGTTGTTACGAAACGATTTAAATTACCGGCACATTCCAATTCATGTTATTTCCGGAGAAGAGAACAGAACACTTGCATTGAAGCGCGGAGCGAGAAGCTTTCTGCTCAAGCCATTGAATAGTGATATTCTGAATGATCTGTTCAGTGATATAATTTCATATCATAACAAAGGTGTGAGGAATGTTCTGGTCATCGAAGATAACGAGATAGACTCATCACAGATTGCCAAAATACATCAGGATGAAAAACTGAAAGTCACCATTGCTGACAACGGTAAGAAGGCTATACAGATGATGAAAGAGCAATCGTTCGATTGCATCATACTCGATTACACGTTACCTGACATTCCAGGCATTGATCTGATTCACGAGATCAACAAGCTCAAGAAAAAGCTTACACCTATCATTGTGTATTCTGCAAAAGACTTTAGCAAGACTGAATTGAATAATGTGAATCTGAATTCAAGCTCACTGATTACAAAAAGTGCAAATTCGATTGAATACTTATTAGAGGAAACAATATCTCATTTGCATATTAATCACAAGGATATTGCGCCTGAAAAACAGAGAATCATTGAAAATATCCGAAACAAGGAAGATATCCTGACTGGCAAAAATATCCTTGTTGTAGATGACGATGTGCGAAACCTGTTTGCCCTTACAACCGTATTCGAAAGATTTAATATCAACGTGATTACTGCAGAATCGGGCAAGGAGGCGATTCAGCTTCTCAAT
>CAZHQP010000068.1:5374-7367 GCA_964534735.1 uncultured Roseivirgaceae bacterium | reverse complement strand
GATCGAAATGGTACTCATGGATATCATGATGCCCGAGATGGATGGTTACGAAACTACGCAGAAGATCAGACGTGAGCATAAAAACAGTACATTACCGATTATTGCCGTAACTGCGAAAGCGATGAAAGGTGATCGCCAGAAATGTATTGAAGCAGGTGCTTCCGATTATATTACCAAACCGGTAAAGGTCGATCAGTTGCTTTCGTTAATGCGTTTGTGGTTCTGTAAATAAGACACATGCAGCCGAAGATCCTTTTAGTGGATGACCGGGAAGACAATCTCTTCTCGATAGAAACCATACTCGAACCGAGTGGCTACCGCTTTGTCAAAGCACACTCAGGACGCGAGGCATTAAAGATCCTGCTGACGGAGTTTGATTTCGCGATGATCCTGATGGATGTTAAAATGCCAAACCTCAATGGCTTTGAAACTGCATCACTGATTTATGAACGTGAAAAGTTAAAGCATATCCCGATTATTTTTATTACGGCTAATAATTACGGGGATGAAAATATGTATAAAGGCTATCAGTCGGGCGCAATTGATTATATCTTCAAACCTATCAATCCGGATATTCTCAGGGCAAAAGTTGGAGTATTGATTGATCTTTATAAAAAGAACCGACTATTGATCGAACAGGAACAAAAGCTTGTCGCCATCAACAGAAGCCTGGAAATTGAGATCAAAGACCGCATGCTTTCCGAAGAGAAAGTGAATCAGCTTAATCGTACATTACTGACAAACATTGCGGACCTGGAGAATGCCAATAAGAACCTGGAAAGGTTCGCTTTTATGGCTTCTCATGATTTACAGGAGCCCCTTCGAAAGATCAGAATGTTCAGCGACCGGCTCTTCCTAAAGTACAAAGATGTTAAAGAAGATGTTGATCTGATTAATAGGATCCAGCGAGCTGCCGAACGGACTCAAATGCTCATTACCGATATCCTTGCGTTCTCCAAGCTTTCAGCTGAGCCATCCGATTTTACAACGGTCAACTTAAATGATACACTACACGAATTATTAATTGATCTCTCCGAGGAAATCCGGGAAAAAGGCGCAGAGATAAAAATCGACAAGCTTCCCACACTTTATGCAAGTCAGCGCTTAATGCGTCCGCTTTTTCAGAATCTGATTTCCAACGCATTAAAATACAGGCGTAAGGATATCAAACCTGTTATCAGCATTCGTTCTGACTCACAGACTGACGCTGGGTCAAATGAAAAAACTCCTCCGGGAAGCAAATATTATCGCATTTATATAGAAGACAATGGTATTGGCTTTGAACAGAAATATTCTGAAGAAATTTTTGGAATGTTCAGAAGATTACACAATAGCGGAGAATTTGAGGGTACCGGTATTGGATTAGCATTGTGCAAAAAAATTGTCGAGCAACATCAGGGGTTCATTTCTGCCAGAAGTTTGCTAAACCAGGGTTCAACATTTATTATTTCATTACCTGTTAAATAATGACTTTCCATCTTCCGCTCGCTTTTGAATACGAAAGACCATTGCTCATGGTAAAAATCTCAACTCCATCTTTCCCCAAATGAGTTCCCGTTTCATATACCCGAATACCATTATTTTCACGGGTAAGAAAACTGATCAACGCGTTCATTGTTGGCGAAATATCTTCCAGCCATTGATCATCACTCTCTTTTACAAATGCACTGCTCATGACTTTATAAACCAAAAACATACTTCTTTTGTTCCATTTATAAAAAAACTGCTCGCTTTTCAAAAATAGTTACAGATCATTACACGATGGAACAGGAGGAATTAATAGATCAGGTGATTAAAGGTATCGGTAGCAGAGGTTTTGGAGATGTTATGACTTCCCTGGCCTGGGCACAGGACAATTTTCAGGAAGGATTTGACCTTGCGATAGAGATGCAGAATATGGACCTGGTTAAGCTGATTTACTCCAATTTCAATCAGAATACAATCGTAGTTGAGTTTACATTGCTTGGCAAAGCCAGGTATAAATTACTTTCTT
>CAZHQP010000068.1:0-5364 GCA_964534735.1 uncultured Roseivirgaceae bacterium | reverse complement strand
TTCTTAATATGGAATTCGAACCTGAAATCGCATTTCGCCTTATTCTTTCTTTCCTGATCGGAACAGCTCTGGGTATTGAACGCGAATTCAGAAGCAAGGCTGCAGGGCTGAGAACAATGATTGTTATCTGTCTTGGCTCAACGATTTTCACGGAGATCTCATTAAGCATTGGAGGAGCTTCACCAGATCGGATTGCATCTACCATTATCACCGGTATCGGATTTTTGGGGGCAGGTGTAATTTTTAAGGATAGCCTAACAATCAGTGGCATTACAACGGCCACTACCATCTGGATTTCGGCAGCTCTTGGCATGGCGGTAGGCGCAGGTGAATACATGATTGCCGTAGTCAGTTCAGTCGTTGTTTTAGTTGTACTTACCCTTTTTGAAAAAGTGAAGATGTGGATCGGGGCGTTTCACCAGGTAAGGATTTATAAAGTAACGTTAACCGGCAATTCGTCATTTATACAATCGCTTACCGCAGAATCAGAAAGGTTAACCCTTCGCTTACGCGTTGAACGCGATATGAAAAATGGCCCTGAACAAATTTTACTCTTTGAGATTGCAGGCAAGCGAAAAAAACTTGATCAAATAAATACTTTTTTAAAGGACAGTTCAAGTGTTAAGGCATACGAATACTAAGCATATTAAGAATCTTTTTAAACACCAAACTTTATGTGTTCCGGATTGTTTTATGAGTAAAAGTTTCTTATTCTTATTTTTTAAATGAAATAATAGTACCCGTTTTTAATTTAATTGCTGTTAGTCAGCGTGCGACATGAGATTAAACCAGGATATACCCACAAATGTTTTAATTGCAGATGATGATGATGATGATTATTTAATTTTGTCGATCGCAATTGCTGAAACTTCCTTCACAGTTATGCTTAAACGCGCTGAGAATGGAGAAATACTGATGAAGCTTCTGAATGAAGATATTCCTGATATTCTTTTTCTCGATCTATTAATGCCGTGTCAGGATGGGAAAAAATGTTTGAAAGAGATTCGGGCTAATAAAAAATATGATACACTGCCCATTATTGTCTATTCTTCGCTGAATGATCTTGAAACTACCGAATATTGTTACCGCGAAGGATCTAACCTATACGTTATCAAACCAAATTCCATCGGAGATCTTAAATCCATTCTGGAACGCATTCTGTCTATTGATTGGAAGAAGACGATGTATTTCCCTCAAAAATCACAATTTGTTATAAACGCCTGATCATTACTCCTTTTTTTTAATAAATGAGTTTATCTTCCTATCGCTTGCTTTGGTTTATCATTGATGATGACATTGATGATCAGGAAATATTTACGATATCTGCTAAAAAAGCGGATCCGGCAATTCAATGTAAATTTGCGTCTGATGGGGTCGATGCTATTGAAAAATTGGCTGATCCTGAATTTACTCCCGATTGTATTTTTCTGGATGTAAATATGCCCCGAATGAATGGTGTTGAATGCCTGCAGGAGATTGGTAAAATAGACCGTCTCTCGGGTATACCGGTATTTATGTGCTCTACATCCTCAGATCCTAAGATCATTTCTAAGGTAAAAGAACTGGGCGCGTATGACTTCATTGTCAAACCTTCTACCATAGCAGAATTTACAACTATCCTCCAACAGGTTAAAGAAAACCTAAAACCTTAATCATTACAACTGTAGCAACTCTGCTGTATTGAATTCCGTCAGGAGAAAATCGACTGTAAGTTTATCAACAGCTTGCTGCGGCATATAAGGAACTTCTGCGCTTTTTGGATCCTGTACGGCAATCTTTCCCCCATTGTTTTGAATTGCCCGTAAACCATTCACACCATCGGCATTGGCACCAGATAATAACAAGCCCACAACCGATTTCCCAAAAGCGTCAGCCGCTGATTCAAACGTTGCATCAATACTGGGTCGGCTGAAATTAATTTTTTCGGAAACATCAAGTGAAAATGTAAGGTCCTTTTCAAGAAGCAAGTGGTAATCAGCGGGCGCGATATAAATATGATGTTTTTGAATCAAATCCTTATCTTCGACTTCTTTTACTTTAAACTCTGATTTATAAGTCAGAATATCAATCAGAGAAGAATCTTCAGCTTCTTTTCTGTGAAAGATAATAACAACGGCCATATTAAGCGTTGTTGTGAAATGCGGAAGTAATCTCAACACGCGAGTCAGGCTTCCGGCTGAACCACCAATAACCAATATTTTAAAATCAGGTTTCATGATTACTTAACTTTTCGCCAGATCTTTTCCTTGCTGGGAAGTTGTTTATATCGCATCATGACGTTTGAAAATTTCAACGTCTCTTTTGAACCGAGTGCCAAAAATCCAAGTTTCTCGAGGCTGTTATCAAACAACTCTAATGCACGATCCTGAAGATCCTTATCAAAATAGATCATTACGTTTCGGCATAAGATCAACTGGAACTCGTTAAAAGAAGTATCAGAAACCAGGTTATGGGTTGCCAGAATGATCTTGTTTTTAAACGATTCATCAAATTTTGCGGTATCGTACTGTGCGATGTAGTACTTCGAAAAATCACTCTTTCCTCCTGCTGCTATATAGTTTTCTGAATACTGCTTCATCTGGCTCATTGGAAACATTCCCAAGCGTACTTTTTCAAGAACTGCCGGATTAATATCCGTTGCATAAAGAAGAGATTTTTGCAAAAGATTGGCCTCTTTCAGTAAGATGGCCATTGAATAGACTTCTTCGCCTGTTGAGCATCCTGCATGCCAGATGCGAATGAACGGTTTTGTTGCAAGTTCCGGAATAACCTCTTCTCTGAGTGTTTTGTAGAAATGTGCATCGCGGAACATCTCAGTTACATTAACCGTAATCTGTTCGACAAAGCGCTTAAAATATTGCACATCATTCTTAAGCCGGTATCGAAATTCTGCAAAGCTGACAACTTTATCCATTGTGAGCAGACGGATGATCCTTCGTTTCAGAGAGGCTGCAGAATAATTTGTGAAATCATACCCATAATCCTCAATCAGATCATTCAGTATGACCTCGATCTGTTCATCGCTCAACTGAAATTCAGCATTCATTGCTTAATATAGCTATCCAGGATTGTCACCAGTCTGTCTACATCAACCGGCTTGGAGAGATAATCATCAGCACCGGCAGCAAGACATTTTTCCCGATCACCCAACATAGCCTGTGCTGTTACGGCAATGACAGGAAGATGGGAATTTGAGCCCTTTCGCAACGTTGCCAGCATTTCATAGCCATCCATTTCAGGCATCATCATATCCAGTAATACAATTCCTACATCATGATTGCTGCTCAGCAATTTCAATGCCTCCATCGAACCCGGTGAAGAAATGCACGAGTAGCCCTTTGCTTTTAAAACAGCGGATAAAGCAAAAATGTTACGAGCGTCATCGTCCACAATAAGAATTTTTCGAGTTTTCAGATTCATACTACTTCCTGATTCCGCCTTCATATAACCAAACCCTGAGAAGAGAAAGTAATTGATCAACATCCACCGGTTTGGTGATATAGTCGGATGCTCCTGCATCGATACATTTTGCCCGATCACCCATCATGGCTTTGGCTGTAACCGCAATAACGGGGATGTCACGCAGCTTTCTGTCCTTTCGAATTTCCCGGGTCGACTCATAGCCATCCATCTCGGGCATCATCATGTCCATTAAAACAATATCAACTTTCGTATTTAACCGGAGCTGTTTAAGGGCATCCTTGCCATCCACTGCGGTAATTACATTCATTTTATAATTTTCAAGCGCTTTGGTCAACGAGAAAATATTGCGCATGTCATCATCCGCGATCAGTACAGTTTTATTCTTAAGTACTTCGTCTAACGCACCCAGTTTATGATACCTGGATTTATCATCTTTTTTATCGGTGTTCTCGACAAGGTGAAGGAACAGAGAAACTTCATCGAGAATACGCTTGTATGAATGCGCTGTTTTAATGACAATAGAATCCGCATATTTTTTAATGCGTTGCTCTTCCGTTTTAGACAGGCTTTTTCCGGTAAAAATGATAATGGGAAGATTTTCAAGACCCGGAATCTTTTTAACTTCTTCCAGTGTGTCATATGATTTCTGGTCCGGTATCCCCATATCCAGGATTACGCAATCTATTGAATCCTGCCGGAGTGAACCTACAGCCTCATCAACACCGTGCTTAACTTCAAGGTTGATGTTATACGTTTCGAGGAAATATGCGAGTGCGCGCGCATGCTTTGTATTCTCTTCAACGATCAACACTTTCTTAGGATTATGAGTAAGCACATGCTCGATTTTTTCGAAGATGGTTTGCATCTGCTCGAAAGCCATTGGCTTATTGATAAAGTCGACAGCACCTTTTACCAGGCTTTCACTTTTTACCTCATAAGATGACATAATATGAACAGGAATGTGTCGAGTTTTAGGATTACTCTTCAACTCATCCATTACTTCCCAACCACTCATCACCGGAAGCTGAATATCAAGCAATATTCCAATCGGTAGAAAATGGTGGGCCAGTTCCAATCCTTCATCTCCACGAACCGCAATAACACCTTTATATCCGCGCTTGCGTGTAAAATCAAGAAGCGATTTTGCAAAGTTCACATCATCTTCAACAATCAGCATAACCTTATCTCCCGCTTCGATCATCTCACGGTCATCCGGAATGCTTTCCGGAATTTCACTGCTGATGTATTTGCCGGGAATTCTTTTTTTATAATCAGCAACAGGTTCTTCCTGTATCTTTTCTTTCGAAATTAGCGGCCTTTTTTCACCCTTTTGAATTGGAAGATAAAGTGTAAACTCGCTTCCCTCTCCTACTTCACTTTTCAGTTGTAATTCACCGCCCAATAGTTTAACAAGCTCACGGCTGATTGAAAGCCCCAGCCCTGTGCCACCATACTTCCTGCGGGTTGAACCATCAGCCTGCTGAAATGCCTCGAATACCAGCTTCTGCTTTTCTTCCGGTATACCAATACCTGTATCTTTAACTGAAATGCGTATATGATCTTCAAAGCGATTGGAATTTGAAATGTCAAGACTAACAAATCCTTTCGCAGTGAATTTTAATGCGTTTGACAACAGGTTTCTGATCACCTGTTCAAGCCGGAGCTTATCTGTTTCAATCAGTTCGGGAACATTTTTATCAATGCTGACTTTAAACTCAATACCCTTCTCCTGGGCGACAGGGTTAAATAATGCCTGCATCTCTTTTGAAAGCTCACGCACAGAGACCGGTAAATATTCGAGCTCCATTTTACCAGACTCAATCTTAGATAAATCAAGGATCTCATCAATAAGGGACAGCAATCCCTGACCTGAGCTTTGGATAACACGCGCATACTCAACCTGATCAGAACTGAGATTCTTTTCGGTATTTTCTCCCATGC
>CAZHQP010000067.1:0-11010 GCA_964534735.1 uncultured Roseivirgaceae bacterium | reverse complement strand
AGCCATAACAGGTTATGAAATGTTTTTGAATTTTTTGCGTGCAGTAATTTTTACTGCGAGCGTAGAGAACGACACTACGCTAATGCTGCTAACAGGCATCAGTATGGCTGCGACAATAGGCGTTAAATGTCCCATTATCGCAAAACCCAGCGCGATTGCATTATAAAAGAATGAGATAGCAAACGCAGCCTTTAGAATAGTGGAAGACGCCCGTGCAAGCTCCAGCATTTTGTCAAGCTTGGTAATCTGGGAGCCGTGCAGTATGCCATCGCATGCAGGGGTGAACACACCAGTATCATCTGTAACAGCAATGCCAACATCAGATTGTTTCAGGGCGCCTGCATCATTGAGGCCGTCACCGACCATCATCACACTATATCCCTTCGACTGCAGCTCATGAATGTATTCCAGCTTATCATGCGGGCTTTGATTGAACTTCAGCGTAGTGTCGTGATGAAAGATATGAGACATCGGCTGCTTTTCGGTTTCATGATCGCCCGATAACAGAGCTTTGCACTTGTTACCTAATCGCTTGATCATTTCCGCAATATTCTTCCGTACCATGGTGCGGATCATGAAATAAGCTTTAACCTCATCATTAATTGATATAAATACGTAGGATGCTGACTGATCAAGCTTTTCATGAAATCCCACAAAGGTGGCTGAGCCTATCTTAAAATGCTTCCCATGTATAGTACCCTGAATGCCTTTGCCCGGAAGTTCTTTATACTCTTCAGCCGGACCTTTGGCACTTTTGTCAATGAAGTTGTGAACAAGTTTACTTAATGGATGGGTGGAAAAACCGGTTAGTAACTTTACCTTACCAAGCTCCGTTTCATCCAGTTCACCAACAAGATCAATTTCAGGATCAATTCCGTGCGTTACGGTTCCGGTCTTATCAAACACCACTGCATTAATCGTTCCGAGTCGTTCAACAACATCTGCATTTTTCAAATAGAGCTGTCGCTTGCCAAGTTCTCTCAGAACACTGCCTAATGTAAATGGCGCTGCCAGTGCGAGTGCACATGGGCAAGCTACCATTAGCACGGATGTAATTACGAGCCACATGGATGTTGGCGCGGTAACGTACCAGTAGACCGCTGTTAGTGCCGCAATACCGAGCACGATCCAGGTAAATCTTCTGGCGGCACGGTCTATAATTTTCTTGTATGTGCTTTCATTAATCTTTTTGAATGCATCATTATTCCACAGGCTCGTAAGCTGGCTTTGCGAAGTACTTTTCTCAACCCGCAGGCTAGCCTCAGTACCGATGAGGCGTCCGCCTGCAAAAACTTTATCACCTGCGGCAACTTTAACTGGCTTTGATTCTCCGGTAACAAAACTGTAATCAATATATGCCTTGCCCTCCAGTAAAATACTGTCTGCCGGAATAAGCTCAAGATTGCGGATCCGGATGGTGTCGCCTTTGGTTAAGTGATAAATTACAACGGGTTTCCACTCGTCAGATTGCAATCGATTCACAGCCAACGGAAAATAGGATGTAAAATCGCGATCAAAGGCCAGGCTCTCATATGTCTTGCTCTGAAACCACCGACCGATCAGCAGGAAGAATACCAGACCTGTAAACGAATCGAGGTATCCCGGCCCGGTTGCCGTAATAATATCATAGCTGCTCCTGAAGAACAACGCCAGTAATCCTGCGGCAATAGGAACATCAATATTAATCTGCTTTTGCTGAAAGCTTCGTACTGCAGCCCGTAAATAATCTATGCCACTGTAAACCAATACAGGGAAGGCCAGCGCAAGATTGAGCCATGAAAAAATCCGGGTAAGTGTGTAGTCCGATTGATCAATTCCCAAATACTCGGGGAAAGAAAACAGCATAACATTACCGAAGCAAAATCCGGCCACTGCCAGCTTAAAAAGAAGTGACCTGTCTGTTCGGGGTTTCTTCCCGGTTTCCTGATCAAGTGTAATGCGGGGCGCATAACCCACAGAAGCCAGCAACGCAGCTACCATCCCCAGGCTGAGTTCGTTTTTATTAAAGTCGATGTCAATCGTTTTCTTCGCGAAGTTGACATTGGATGTAATAATTCCCGGGTGAACTTTTGCGAGGTTTTCGAGAAGCCAGATGCAGGAAACACAGTGAATCGTTGGGATAAAGAACTGCACCGAGGAAAAAGATGAAGAATTGAATGTATAAAGCTTCTCTGAAATTTCAGGCTCGTCTAAATACGAAAAAGCAGTATTGTTAATTTCGCTGGCTTTAGACCCTGGTTTTTTCATTTAAGGCGTAATATTCACACAGGTTATTGCTGTCCAGTATTTCATATACTGCTTCGCACCCCTTGCAGCAAAACGGCTTATCATCGTACCAGTGAATTTCTTCACAGGCTGCCCCACAATGGAAACACCCGGTTTCAGCAACAACGTCTGCGTGAGTCATAGCTTATAAGTTATGCTTCAATCAATTCAGGATTCATTACATAAGACCAGACGAGTTTGTCGGTATGGTTAACAAGCGACTCGGTCAAGCTGCCATAGAACATGTGCGAGACACCTTTTCGGCCATGTGTACCCATGGCGATCAGGTCGGCATCCATGCTCTGGGCATAATCCAGTATACCTTGCTCCGGATTCAAATGATTGAATGTATTAATTGTATAATTTTTGAACTGGAAACGCTTAACGAATTCCTTTAACCGCTTCGTTGTATCTGTGTCACTTGTAAAGTTTAGGGGTGTATTGATCCACACGATGTGCAGGTGAGCACCAAAGAAATTCTGAAGTGCCTTTACCTTCATCACCAAATCTTCCTGTTTTTCTGTGTCCAGCGTATTGGGAAATACAATGTGCTTGATTGGACCTTTAAAGCGACCTTTGGTTACCAGCACGGGAACTGTTGCTCTGCGAACAATTTTTTCCGCATTCGATCCAATGAAGAACTCGCGGGCACCTTTAGCACCGTGCGATCCCATGATAATTGCATCGATCGTATGATCTTTTTGGTATTGCTGAATCATGTCAGAGATTTTACCGAACTTCACTTCGGTGATCACTTCCACAGAACCCTTATTATATTTTTTTTCAACGATTTCAAACTCCTTTTCAGCTTTTTCCTTTAGTTCTTCCAGGAGGTCCTGCTCAAAGGAAAGCACGGGCATTAAAACGGAATCGTGCAACACCGGCAGCTCTACCACATGCAGCAAGTGCACAGTGCTGTTCGGTGACTGGGCGGCAACATCCAGCGCAAACTGAAATGCATTCAACGCAGGCTGGGAAAAATCGCAAGGGACTAATAGCTTTTTCATATCGTATCGATTATGAATCAAAAGTAGAATCCAGGGATGGCAGCCGCCTTGACTGCTATCACAACCAAAAGTGATTTTAATCATGCTTCGGTGTGACTCAAATCATGATTTCAGGCAGGCACAACCGGTAGTTTTCCTAAAAATTAAATGATGGAAACAATTGTCAATGCGGGCCGCCAGTCAGCAAGAATGCCTGAATCCATGCTTTTAAAAACTGTTGCATGGATTGCAGATGTGGAATTCTGGCGGGAAGAAACCGTATTCTTTTGCCACTTACTTCAGGCAAAGACCGAACACGAACAATGCCCGGTGGATGTATTGGCTTTGATCTCACAAGACCTCACGCGCTTATCAACAGCAGATCTTATCGAATTGAAATTTATGCTGGCCCGCCATGAGCAGGCCCTTCGTGAAAGTATCGAGAACCCGACAATTGCGGGAACGCAGCGCTGTTACCATGATCACGAAATACTTAGACATGTAATCCGCAGTTTCACAACGCGTATCCGGGAACTGAAACTGACGTTGTTTGCCTTTATCAAAACTCAGTATCCGGGTTTATAACCGATGTAGATCAAACCTGACCCCCCGTTTGTTATGCTGCTCAATCGTAAATATGCATTCATCACTATTCCTGTACTCTATCTGACTGCAGGTCTGCTCTGGATAACACTGAGTGATTCATTGCTTTTAAGCTTAGCAGGTACGCCCGGTTGGATCCATGATCATGCCCAGCAACTGGGCACTTACAAGGGGTTCTTTTATGTAGCCTTAACCACCATTTTATTGGGTATGATGATCAAGGCTTCCATTAAATCGCTTATTTCTGTCAAGAGTGATTTTAGGCGATTGTTTGCGGAGAATCCGAACCCGATGTGGATCTACGACCGTAACTCGTTAAAATTTTTGCTTGTAAATGACGCAGCGTGCAAGGCGTATGGCTATACCCCGGAGGAATTTTACAACCTTGACCTGTATGCCAACCGGCCGAATGAAGAATTCGGCAGGCTTAACCTGGCAGTCGCTTCGGACCAGTCAGGGCTCACCGCAAGTGAGAAATGGCAGCACAAAGGGAAGGATGGTATTCCCTTTTATGTCAATATTTTTTCACACGACAGCATGTACACAAACAAACCCTGTCGCATTGTAACCGCTATTAACGTGAACAAAGAACACCTTGCGGAAATGGAGCGCACAAACATCAGGCAGGCCCTGAATGCTTCTGCACTGGTAAGCATAACAGACCTTCAGGGGGTTATCCTTCAGGCAAATGAAATGTTTTGTGAGGTATCAGGTTATACCGAAGATGAGCTGATTGGTCAACATCACAGCATTGTTAATTCAGGGTATCATCCGCCTGAGTTGTGGGCTGATATGTGGAGGACGGTGCGGAAAGGCAAAACCTGGAGGAGCGATATCCGCAATAAGGCGAAAGACGGTTCGTATTACTGGGTTGACTCAATCATTAATCCTGTCTTTAATTCTGACGGAAAGATATATAAGCTCATGTCGATCCGTTACCTGATCACGGAGCGTAAACAGCTTGAGCAGGAGCAGTGTGCCCTGTTAAAAGACCTTTCGCAATTTGCATTTCAGACTTCACATGAATTGCGAGGCCCGGTTGCACGGATGCTCGGACTAATCTCACTCTTCAAAGATTATCCTGAAAAGCAAATGATTGTAGATAAGATCGGGGAGACTTCAGAGGAGATTGATGCCGTGATTACGAGAATGAATGAGGCGCTGGATAGAAATGCATATCCAATCCTGAGAAAGCAGGAAACGGTCCGCATAAATAACAACAGCGTTTCCCGTAAGGGAAGCTGATATAAGGATATTCAGATTCTTCAATACTTTTTAGGGAAGTTTACTAATCGTGATGTAACATAAATAAAACAGCTATGCGTATCTTATTTATTACGCTCATTTTTATTCACGGGATTCTGCATATTCCCGGTTTTATTAAAGCATTTGGACTGGCGGCTATGCCTCAGCTTCCGCATCCGATCTCCCGGGCGCACGGTATATTATGGGCCATTGCAGCCGTATTATTCATTTTGACAGCTGCATTATTCTTTAACTATAACAAATGGTGGTGGATGCTTTCTGTTATGGCCCTGATCATTTCCCAATACCTGATCTTCAGCGATTGGGAGGATGCTGCGCTGGGTACTGCGCTGAATATTGTTATTCTGGTCATTACCATAATCGGATATGCTGTCTGGAGCTTCAGTAACAATTATCACAGCGAAGTATCACGCCAGTTGAAGCTGGATGCAAAGCAATCCGTACAGGTGCTGGTGAAAGGCGATCTTGAACATCTCCCACAACCCGTCAGACAATACGTTTTAAATTCGGGTGCTGTGGGACAACCACGTGTGCGTAATTTTAAAGTTGAATTTGCAGGGATGATTCGTAGCCGTGACGGAGCCTGGATGCCGTTCACTTCGGTGCAGCACAATTTCATCTTTAACGCTACGCGGTTGTTCTTTATGGATGCCGTAATGAAGCAGCTACCGGTGGCAGGTTATCATTTCTTTAAGGACGGAGTGGCGTTTATGGATATCCGCATCGTATCGCTTTTCAGGGTTCAGTACGCGGCTGGCGAGGTAATTAATAAAGCTGAAACGGTTACATTCTTCAATGATATGTGCTGCCTGGCACCGGCCACATTAATTGATCCCAGGATAGCCTGGATTGATGGAGGCGATGGGCGGGTAAATGCTACATTTACAAATCGGTGCATAACGATAACGGCTGACTTGTTCTTCAATGAAAATAACGAGCTGGTTAATTTTGTGTCTGATGACAGGCCTGCTTTTCAGCGGGATGGTGTATTCCAGTATGTACCGTGGTCAACACCTTTAAGCCGCTATGATAACCGACTGGGATATCATTTGCCGCGTCATGCTGAAGCCGTTTACCATTATTCCGAGGGTGATTTCACCTATGGAACATTCGAGGTTGTTAAGGTGTCGTATAATGTTTAACAATTGAACCGAATGAAAATCGTTAGCACGAATTCACCCGAAGTCAGGAACTACATCAAGTATATCGCCTTACTGCTATTACTGCTGAATGGGATAGGAGCTTTTGCAGGGGGTATTCCAATGATTGCGCATCCCGATGGCAGCGCAAACGGGATATCAATCAGCTACCTGGAACATAGTCCGTTTAATAATTATCTCATTCCGGGTATCATACTTATCGTATGCAATGGTTTGTTCAGTATCCTTGTGTTTATGGCCCTCGCGTTCAATGTCCATTTTCACTCCCGGCTTGTTATCCTACAGGGCAGTATCCTCATGGGCTGGATCATTATTCAAACGATGATGCTCCGTGAAGTTAATTTTCTCCATGTCTTATTTTTACTGATCGGGCTTGCGCTCATGCTCATCGGCCGATACCTTAGACGTTTTGAGTAAGCCATGGATGTAACCGTAAAATTCCTCGGAGCTGCCCGTACAGTAACCGGTTCCCGTTACCTGATTACCGCAGGTAATTTTAAATTTCTCTTTGATTGCGGGTTGTTCCAGGGTTTAAAAGAACTTCGGCTTCGCAACTGGGATGAATTTCCGGTTAAGCCAGCTGATATCGATGCAGTGATTATCAGTCATGCCCACATTGATCATTCAGGCTATCTTCCGAAGCTGGTGCGTGAAGGGTTTGCAGGCAAAATATATTGCACACCACCAACAGCCGAACTACTCAGGATTATGCTGCTTGATTCTGCCAAACTCCAGGAAGAGGAAGCAGCGTTTGCACGAAAGAAAGGATATTCACGGCACACAGATCCGCAACCATTATATTCCAGTGAAGATGCTGAACGCGTATTTCCCTTAATTCATACAGTTGGTTATCAGAAACGGACTCAAATACACGAGTCCGTTTCAATTCAATACTCTGATGCGGGTCACTTATTAGGCTCAGCCATAACCGAAGTTTTCATCAAAGGCGACTCACAAGTAAAAAAACTGGTATTCTCCGGAGACCTTGGCCGGCAGACAGACGCAATGCTTCGTCCGCCTTCTGTCATATCAGATACTGATATTTTATTCATTGAATCGACTTATGGGACAAAAAATAATCCGGTTGCAGATCCGCTACAGGAACTTGAGATAATCGTGAAAAACTCGATCCTGAAAAAAGGTGTCTTGCTGATACCGGCATTTGCAGTCGGCAGAACCCAGGTTCTATTGTATTACCTTAATCGCCTGATTGAGTCGGGTCGCATCCCGGACATTCCCGTGTACATCGACAGCCCGATGGCTATTTCAGCAACCTACCTGTATTATAAATTTCCGGAGTATCATAAGGTTGATTTCAACGATTCAGTATTTGCCCGGAAACTCGAAACGAATATGCTTGTATTTGTCAAAAATGAATTGCATTCAAAAAGCCTTAACGAGATAAGAAGCAATGCCATTATTATCTCATCCAGCGGCATGATGTCAGGCGGTAGAATACTGCATCATTTGTATCACCGGTTGCGCAATGAGCAGGACACTCTTATGGTTTCCGGCTACCAGGCAGAGGGTACGCGAGGACGTGATCTGGTGGATGGTAAACCATTCATTAGAATATTTGGTGAAGAGGTCCCGGTGAAATGCAGTATTACCAATATGACTTCTTTGTCAGGCCATGCTGATCGCAACGAACTCTTTGCATGGATGAAATGCCTGACCTCAAAACCCAAGATGACCTTCACTGTTCACGGAGAGGGTGCAGCAATTGATGCCTATGCACAGGCAATCCGGAACGAACTCGGCTGGAATGTTATCGTTCCGGAATATCTACAAACTGAGACTTTGTTTAAAGGAATATAGTATTAACCTGCGACCAGTGTCTGATGAAGATCATTCCAACGGATGATTCGCGTAAGTTGTTTTTTTCTTGGTGTACGAATAGTTTTAATCAAAAGTAACGCGTATGAAAACAACGATAACTTCTGCAGATCACCTGCTGGATACAAGCCTGGAAAAGCTTCACAGTCAAACGTTAAACTGGATCAAAGCCATTGATTTCTGGAGAGAGGAAGGAAATTTTTTTTATAACCTGCTTCGCAAGAAAGAACTTCGGCCGGTATTTCCCGAACACGAGATTGCAATACTTGAAAAGGAAATAGTCCGGATCACAGCTGATGAACTTGATCCTTTTAAGCTAGCACTTGCTGCTCATGAGCGGTTGCTGAAATCGTATCTTACGCATCCTGCAGGAAGCCAGGAAAGTGAGTATCGTTTAACACATCGCGACCACCTTTCCAGGTTTGAGGGGATTGAGGATAAAATCCGGTTATTCAAGCAACGTGTTTTCAGATTTATTAAATCGGATACCGTATAAGCAGAAACCGAAAAGAACACCTTTGCGTCAAGTTCCCATGCGACAGGCGGGAAGAAGCCGGCATAATGTTGATTATTGATCACCCCAGACCTTAACTGCAATCAGTATCAGAACGAGTGTCAGGATGATGATAAACAAATAATGGTGCCGGTACTTCTGAACGTGTTGTCTGTATTTTTTCATATAAAGTTAAATTATCGGGCCAGTACATCTTAAATAGATCTGTTTTTTCATTAACCACCACGTTTATAATCTTTTCGTGATCGTGGAAACTTCGTAAAAACTTTTTGAACGGCTTCATTGATTAGTTTTTCAATCCGTTCCGGTGAATCCAGTCCGTCAATGGCCGATACCGCCCAACCGCGCCAGATCAACTGGTTAATCCGGGTGTCAATCAGATCGAGGATAAGCGTCCCCTGCGTATAGGTGTAAACATGCTGTTGCTTTCGCATCCAGTATGGCCCGTAAATATAACCAAAGGGCTCGGTCGCTACGACCGATTTATCTTCCACCAAAATGTGATACTGGAACAGTAAATCCGCTTTTTCAGTAACAAACTGATAGTTGCGTTTTAGTAACTCCTTTTGAACAGCTTTTCTGATTCGCTTGTCATTGAGGGAGCTATAATAAAGTGGATCCCGGGTTTCGCGCTCAGTTGAAACTTCGTTCCAGGTGAAAGTTGAGTAAGCCCATCGATCATTATCAGGATCATAATCTGTGTACACCTGAATTTCCGGGCTGCAACCGGTAGCCAGGACAAGCAGAAGTGAAATAATGATGAGCCTCATCTCAGAATATCTCAAGAATGTGATAGCGAACCCGGTTGAATTCAAAAATCTCATTAACAGTTTTTTCTTTCATCCGCTGATAGAGCTGACTGTTAGGGGAGAGGGTGGTGAAGATTTCATCATGAATCTTTACCTGGCCGGCACTCACGGCAATAAAGTAATTTCCCTTGTCAGTTATAACAACAGCACCGCGCTCCGGTGTTTTATGGATAACTTCGGTAAGTGTAGACAGGTACCGCAAAACATCCAGGTCTGACTTCGCGAAACTGAGTGATTGGTTCAGCGCGTTCACTTCAGCAAACCGCATGGAAGACTGTGACAATTCAGTTGTGTCGTACTCGTCTTCGTTACCGAGACCCTCATGCTTCAGGATGTTTTTGATTCGATTGTTGAAATCTTCGACCAGTGCATACTGACGTTCAATGCAAGCTTCCAGAATTTGCTTTCGGATAAGTCTTTGATGAGTTGTTTTCATACATGCAATATGGTAGCCGAAAATCTGCTTGAGAAGAATCTCCGTCAGACAGCAACCTGATTTTTATCACCTCAGTTGTAAATGAAAAAGCTCCTGCATCTGCAGAAGCTTCCCCTAAACTTAGAACTATTGTGCCTGACCTTGGGTTGTCGCCCGTCCGGGACATCCGCAAAAGCTTCAGCAAACCTAGGCAATACGCATATGTAACACATATGACAGGAATCATAACGGGCTCTGATAAGTATCATCCGGAAACTGCACCTGTCCATGACAAACGTCAGTTGAAAAATATCAGGAATCACTCACTTTTGGCCAACAAAAAATCAATAGACAAGTGATCTCCGGGAAATCAAAAAACGGGCAAAAGAGTAGTCAAGCACTAGACTTGTTAAAAATTACCGGTTATCTCTGGGTTTTAATGCCGGTGAACTGAACCTTGTTACACAAAAAATTGCATAGCTAAGAAACACTGTACCATGAAAACAATTCTTGTTCCAACCGATTTTTCCAAACGTGCTCATTGGGCATTGAAATTCGCATCGAAGATTGCCAAACAGGCGAAAGCGCGGGTGCTATTGTTGCATATTGTCGAGCATCCCAGTAATGAGTCGTTTAATGTTGAGGGGCAGGTTACTGTTGATGCGGGCTGGGAAGATAAACTTTATACCCTTAAGCTTATCGAACATGCCCGCAAGCAACTCATGGAAAGTGTTGATTTTCTGACACGGGAAGGTATTCAATCGAAAACCATATTGCGAATGGGGAACGCCTTTCATGGAATCAGTACGGAGATTGTTGAACAGGAAGCGGATCTGATTGTTATAGGCTCAGCAGGTGAATCGGTAAAGGACCAGTTGATCCGTGGATCGAATACCGAAAAAGTAATTCGTTTTTCAAAATGTCCGGTATTAACCGTGCATGATGATCCCGGTGCAGAAGTAATTAAAGATATTGTTTATGCTACTTCTCTGGCTGATCATGAACTGAATTTCGGATACGTGGTAAAACGTGTTCAGGAATTATTCGGTGCAACAGTTCATCTCGTGCATGTCAACACTCCCGCAAATTTTAAACCTGACAGGATTGTTAAGCCGGTCATGCTAACCTTCGCCCGCAAGCTCAAGCTGGAGAATTA
>CAZHQP010000066.1:0-11022 GCA_964534735.1 uncultured Roseivirgaceae bacterium | reverse complement strand
CTGTATATGAGCATTACAAGCTTTCAGTCTCGGATGTGGAATTTCATTTGCCCAAACCTAACTATACCATTCATACGTTAGTCCACCTTTCTGAAAAACATCCGGATAAGCAGTTTAAAGTGATTATTGGGGAAGACAATCTGGAGAGTATGCCAAGGTGGAAAAACTACGAGCGCATAGTAGAGGATTACGGCTTATACGTTTACCCAAGACCGAACGTAACAAATTCTGACCTCAAGCGTCATCCAAATGTTAAGATGGTGGAAGCCCCAATTATGGATATTTCGGCCACATTTATCCGTAATTGCATCAGAAACAATCAATCTGTTCGTTATCTTGTTCCCGATGCGGTGGAGGCGATCATCCGTGATAAAAAGTTTTACCGGTAAGCAACATTTTTCATTAATCGGACATCTGTACATAGCATTTGTCCGTATGGATACAACATCAGGAAACACCCCCACATGATCCGTTTTTGTCTTTCGCTTGGTTTTTTTGCATTGCTGAACACGTCATTTGTTTTTGCTACCGGTGTACGCGGTACCATAAAAGCAGACGATGGCGAACCACTTCCGTTTGCGACTATCTATATTAAAGAGCTGGGCACAGGCACTACCTCAAATGCGCAGGGTTTCTACGAAATCGCATTGCCTGCCGGCACGTATACGTTAAGCTATCAGTTTTTAGGTCATGAAAGCCAGCAGAGAGAAGTTACCATTGACAAGGATTTTATTGAAATAAACATTACGCTGAAAGTTCAGGCAACCCAATTGCGGGAAGTGATCATAAACTCTTCGAATGAAGATCCGGCCTACACGATCATGCGCAAGGCTATCGCGAAAGCGAAATATCACACCCAACAGCTCGACAGCTATTCGGCCCAGGTATACATGAAAGGGACGGGTAAGCTGGTTGACTATCCCTGGCTTGCAAAAAAAATGATCGAGAAAGAAGGTATCAAAAAAGGACAAGCCTTTGTTTCAGAATCGGTAAGTGAGATAAAATATACACGACCGCATAAGTTTGAGGAAAAAGTTATTTCTATCCGTACCGATGGAAAGGACAACAATACATCGCCTACCGGTTTTATTAACGGAAGCTTTTATGAGCCAACGATTGCTGAGACTGTTTCACCACTTTCACCCTCGGCTTTTTCATATTATAAGTTTGAATACCTCGGAACATTTACTGACCGGGAATATCAGGTAAGTGAGATTAAAGTTACTCCTCGATTACGTGGTGATAATGTGGTGGAAGGAACGATCTTCATCGTTGAAGACTGGTGGAGCATTCATAGTTTGGATGTGAAAACTACAAGGCTCGGTATTAAGGTTGAGATTAAACAAATTTATGCCCCCATTGAGAACAAAGCGTGGCTTCCGGTTTCCAATCAATTCAAAATAGAGGGAAGGTTTTTCGGATTTGAATTTGTGTATGATTACCTGGCGACAATGAGCAAGTATAACATCAAGCTTAATCCGAAGCTCATCGTTCCGGCCATGGAAGTGGTTGATGAAAAAATAGATAAGAAAGAAGCTAAAGCCATTGAAAAGAAAAATCCCAAAAAGAATCAGGATTTGCAGGAACGTTTAGCTTCCGGAAAGGAGATTACCCGAAAAGAGCTGAAGCAGATCATGAAAGAGCAGGAGAAAGAAGAGCTGAAGGCAAGTAAAGAACCTGAGGTGATCTCTGAAACTTATTTTAAAATTGATAGTGGTGCGTATAAAAGTGATTCTTTATACTGGACGGAGATACGGCCGGTTCCGCTTTCGGAGGATGAGGTAATCGGATATAAAAAGATGGACAGCCTTGCGGTTGAAGAGCGCAAGAAAGAAGAAGGCGATACCATCAAGCGTCAGAGAAACAATAAGCGTGGCTTCCAGCCATGGGACGTTCTGATAGGAGATTCGTACAACATTTCAAAAAACTCAAATCTTCAGATTGAATTTCCGCAAGTGTGGTTCAATACGGTCGAAGGATTTTACCTGTTGTACCGCCTGAATTACGGTATTCAGCTTCGCGACACAAGCCGCACCCGCATTAATATCCGCCCGACATTCCGGTATTCTTTTGCACGTGAAAAGGCCAGTGGTAACATCAGCATCAATGTGCGTAGGCGCGACTCACGATTAAAAGTTGAAGGTGGGCGCTATATGCAGCAGTTTAATGCGGATGAGCCAATTTTGCCTGTTGTTAATACGTTTATGACACTTCTGCTGGAAGAAAACCTGATGAAGATCTATGAGCGTGATTACCTCGATGTACTGTACAGACGCAAGTTGGATGACAAGTATACCATCGAAACAAATTGGACACTGGCGAGACGAAGAGCGATGCAGAATAACACCAACTACAAATGGGTAAACCGGGATAAGATTGAAGGCTATACGCTCAATGCACCGGAGAACCTGGAAGCAGATACAACCGGTTTTGTAACACATGAAGCATTTACGGGCTCAGTTACGCTAACGGCAAGGCCCTGGCTTAAGTATCGCATACGCAACGGTCGGAAATCGCAAATCAATAATTCAACGCCTACATTCTCACTGATGTATAAAAAAGGCTTTGATAATGTTTTTGGCAGCGACATCAACTTTGATCAGGTGGAAGCAGGTGCGAAACACTCCTTTAAGAATGGCGTTCGTGGCAGAGTTGACTTCAATATCCGGGCAGGTTTGTTTTTAAATTCCGACAGCCTGGCGTTTATGGATTACAAGCACTTCCTGGGTAACCGTACACCTTTCAGCACAACGGATCCTGCGGGCAGCTTCAGGCTGATGGATTATTATCTGTACAGCACAGCTGACAAATACCTTGCAGTTAATGCGCACTACAACTTTAGAAGATTTTTGGTGACCTCTATTTATGAGGTCAGGATGCTCGGCATCCGGGAAAATATATTTATCAATTATCTCGCAACACCAACTTCCAAAAACTATACTGAGCTTGGATATTCCATTGATGGTATCCTGCGTCTCTTCAGGCTCGAAGGCATTGTTGCGTTTCGTGATGGAAAATATCTCGACTATGGATTCCGGATTGGAATTTCAGCAACCTTAACCAGTCAGTTCTCTGATAATTGAGCGAACAAGCACCTAAAATTCTTTTCTCACGCAAGAAAGATTTACTTTTTTACCCGTTAGGTGAATAATCACTTCTTCATAAAAAATTTCCTGCGCAAAAAGGGGGATTTACATAAAGGGCATTGAGTGTGTTCGCATGGTGATCGTTGAAGTAAATAAGCATTTACTTTTAATGAGTCTGCATTCTTTCTTCAAACCCTAAAGATCTGCGCATATGAAGCTGTATTATTTTCTCATCGTTATGCTGATTGCGATAGCCGCAAAAGCACAGGAACAATCAGGTATTCATCTCCCGCCAGATGCGTATAACCAAAAATGCCGGGTTACCCAATGGATTGGACCGGTGGAGATCGCTATCACGTATCATAGCCCGGATATTCACGGAAGAAGCGGCAAAGAAGATCGCAAGGGAAATATCTGGGGTAAAGTTGTTAAGTATGGATTTGAGGAAAAATCTTTTCTTAACGGAAACGGAATGCCATGGCGTGCAGGCGCTAATGAAAACACAATAGTAACCGTTAGTCATGATGTAAAAATCCAGGGCAAGCTGTTGAAAGCAGGAACGTATGGATTGTTTCTGGCAGTTGCAAAAGAAGGCCCGTGGACGTGGATATTCTCGAATGTATCAACGGGTTGGGGAAGCTTTAACTATGATGAAAAGCAAGATGCCTTGCGGGTAGAAGCTACACCACAGGATGCGCCCTATACCGAATGGCTAACGTATGGCTTTGATGATCGCAATGAAAGCTCTGCAACAGCTTATATTCAGTGGGATGAAAAACGGATACCGTTTAAAGTTGAAGTTGAAAACCTTCCCATGTTATATGTAGAGTTAATGCGCAGCGATCTTGCCGGCTATGCAGGCTTATTTAAAGCTGACAATTACATTGCTGCGGCTAATTTTTGCGTAGATAATGATATTAATCTGGACGAAGCCCTCGTCTGGGCTGATAAGGCAATCTTCAGAAAGGAAGATTTTAATTCGTTGCAAGCTAAGTCAAAGGTATTGACTGCTATGGGAAAAAAAGATGAGGCGAAACAAGCAATGGACAAAGCACTTAATCACCCTTTAACAACCGTTCAACAGATCAATACCTATGGCCGCATACTCCTTTCGCAAGGTGAAAAAGAGAAGGCTATGGAAATCTTTATGTTCAACAGCAAACGTTATCCTCAGGAAAAATTTATAACGTCAGCCGGTCTGGCGCGTGGGTATACTGCTATAGGTGATAAGAAAAATGCAATTAAAAGCTGGGAGCTAGCCATTAAAAACATCCCGGAGGATCAAAAGAAAAATCTTCCGATGTATGAAGCAGAGGTTAAAAAGTTAAAAGAAGGAGCTTAACATAGTCGTTTCTTTTTGAAAGGGATAGGATGTTGCTGGTTACGGCTTACATTTTATCCCTTCTTTTTTCGAAAACATTGAATTCGGTTTTTACCCGATCTATCCGTTACTTTAATGTGCGGATTCCTTATCTCCAACAAGATGATTATCGGGCTTGATGATTTTTTTAATGCGCGGAAAGAACTTCCGTTAGTGGATGTCCGCTCGGAAGGTGAGTTTGAGAGTGGGCATATTCCGGCAGCGATCAATATTCCCTTACTGAATAATGCTGAACGGATTGAAGTCGGCACCGACTATAAACAAAAGGGTCAGGCGGAAGCAATCCGTACAGGCTTTCGATTAGTCGGTCCAAGACTGATTGATATTATCGATCAGGCAAAAAATGTTGCTGAACATAATGAGCTTATTGTTCATTGCTGGCGCGGTGGAATGCGGTCTTCAAATTTCTGCCAGTTTGCAGGCATGGCCGGAATCAAGACGCATCAGCTGAAAGGCGGATACAAAACATACCGGCAAGCGGCACTTCAAGCCTTTAAAGCTCCTTTCAATTTTGTTGTTTTGGCGGGAAGCACCGGCAGCGGCAAGACCGAAGTTTTGAATGCATTGAGTGATGCAGGTGAACAGGTGATCGATCTTGAAAAGCTTGCTCGCCATAAAGGCTCTGTGTTTGGCGGATTGATGCAGCCGCCTCAGCCCACTACAGAGCAATTCCAAAACGAACTTTTTGAAACGATCGTAATGCTTGATCCCGCCAGACGAATCTGGATAGAAGATGAATCGGTTGCTGTCGGAAAAATTTTTCTTCCCAGCGACTTTTGGAAAACGATGGGCCTCAGTCCGGTAATTGAGCTTCAGGTTGAAAAAGATGTTCGTATTGACAGACTTGTTAAAGAATATGGTTTAGCTGATAAAGGTCAATTTCTTGAAGCAATGACCGGGATTATCAAAAGACTGGGCCCTCAGCATTTTAAAGCAGCAAAAGAAAAGCTGTTCGAAAATGATATGGCCATCGTTATGGAAATTCTGCTCACGTATTACGACAAAGCCTATCGTAATGGATTGGATAAAAAGATCAATCGAGTAAAGGCAACCTTTTCCTGGAATGGAAAAGATAAAAATGAAGTGGTAAAAAAATTGATCTCATCTACCTGATGGAACCTGTTAAGCTTACGCAATATTCGCACGGAGCCGGCTGCGGCTGTAAAATTTCTCCGACTGTTCTCGATGAAATTTTAAAGACTGATTTTCAGAAAGGAAATTTTCCGGCATTGTTGGTAGGAAATGAATCTAAAGATGATGCTGCGGTTTATGATCCGGGTGACGGCAATTGTATCATCAGCACAACTGATTTTTTTATGCCAATCGTTGACGATGCATTTACCTTCGGGCAGATTGCTTCCGTGAATGCCATCAGTGATGTATATGCAATGGGTGGAAAGCCAATGATGGCGTTGGCTATTCTGGGCTGGCCGATCAGTAAGCTTTCACCTGAATTAGCGCAGCAGGTTCTGGATGGAGCACGATCAGTTTGTCAGAAGGCGGGAATTCCATTGGCGGGAGGCCATAGTATTGACAGTCCGGAACCGATTTTTGGATTGGCCATAACCGGAACCGTGAAGAAAGAACACCTGAAAAAAAATAGTACAGCTACAGATAGCTGCTTGCTTTATCTGACTAAACCAATTGGTGTTGGCATTATTACAACAGCACAAAAGCGTGGGCTTGCAGAAGCTGCCGATGTGGCTGAAGCAGTGAAATGGATGACCGAGCTGAATGTTTTGGGAGAAACATTTGGCAAGCTGCCGTATGTGAAAGCATTAACCGATGTAACAGGATTCGGTTTGCTCGGGCATTTGCTGGAAGTGTGTGAAGGCAGTGGATTGTCAGCGGAAATTGAGTATTCAAAAGTTCCCTTACTGAAAAATCTGGATGCGTACACATCAAAATTTATTTACCCGGACAACACCATGCGCAACTGGCAGAGCTATGAAAAGAAAGTTTCCGGGATAGGAGCGGAGTCATTGCTGACTTTGTGCGATCCGCAAACCAGCGGAGGTTTGCTAATCTGCGTGGATGAGGCGCATGGAAACGAATTTGAAACGCGTTTCAGACTGAAACCGTTTGGAAAACTGGTAACGAGAAAACCGGTGGTCGTGGAGGTTCGGTAGCCTGTTTCAAAATTTGCTCACTAGTTAAACCCTGTTTCAATCGGCCAGTCTAAGAGGCTCAACAAGACCCATATGAAATATCCCTCACTACTACTGACGCTGATTTTCTTATCGCTTTTCGCAGGATGCAATTCCGATGAACCCAAACCGGCCGCACCGGAATCCATGTATTTTCCGGTTCCAAACGATCCGGCCTGGGAAACAAAATCTTTCGAAGAGCTGGGATGGAACGAAGCAGCTGCAGAAGATCTGAAAGAGTACCTGATCGGAGCTAACACCAAATCGTTTATGATTCTGGTGAATGGCCGCATTGTGATGGAAGAATATTTTGCAGGCCACACTCCCACAAGTACCTGGAAATGGAACAGTGCAGGTAAAACCCTTGTTTCGGTTACTACCGGGATCGCGCAACAGGAGGGGCTGCTATCCATAAATAACCCGGTATCCGACTACCTGGGTACGGGCTGGTCGAGCATGACGCTGGAAAAGGAAAATCTTGTTACTTCCAGAAACTTGCTTACGATGACTTCCGGGTTGAATGATGAGAGTCAACTGGTGGTGAAGGCAAATCTGACATACCTCGCAGATGCCGGAACGCGCTGGTCGTACAGCAATGTGTTTCAAATATTGATGGACGTGGTTGGCGCTGCCAGTGATCAGGAATTTGAAACGTATTTTGATTCGAGGCTGAAGAATAAAATTGGAATGGACGGATTTTGGGATGAAGGGATCCTCTTCACAATTTACAACAGCAATACGCGAAGCATGGCCCGCTTCGGAATACTCGCGCTCAACAAAGGTAAATGGCAGGATGAGCAAATCATTAACGAAGCCTTCTTTGCCGACATCACCACTTCTTCGCAAAGCATCAATCCATCGTATGGATACCTGTGCTGGCTAAACGGCAAAACGAAATACATGGTACCGGGAGGTCAAACCGTATACGATGGTGCGCTTGTGCCTGCTGCACCTGCCGATATGTTTGCAGCCATGGGCGCGGAAGATCAACGCATTTATGTGGTGCCGAGCTTAAACATGGTGGTGGTAAGGATGGGCGATGCATCCGACCCGGATAACCCAAGTGCTGCGCTTTCTGGTTTCGACAACAAGCTTTGGGAGAAAATCAATCCGGTGATCAACCGGCCCTGACGCTCAGTACACGAGATTTGCCGTCAATTTCGTGAAGCGATTTGTTGAAGTTGACTGCCTTGCACTACCTTGAGCGCATGATCGAAGCGATCACACAGCAATTATTCGAAGCATCACAAAGCAGGCTGGTGTGCCGGATTCAGATGCGTAGCGAACCGTTGAGCCGCGTGATTCATCCGTATGGGATTTGCAGCACCTCCACCGACAAAATTATGCTGGTTTGCTGGCAATCGCTGGGCTTTACGAGCGCTACAGGAAAACCCGGCTACCGGAATTTATCGTTGATGGATTGTGAATCGGTGGAGATTTTAGATCAGCACTTCACCGTTGATGAAGGCTTTAACCCGGATGACAAGCAGTATTGCGACTGGGTTTATCATGTGTGATAACGTTCGCATATAAAGCGTGCCGGCAGACCAAATTAATAATTAATCATCAAACTCTGCCGGCATGATTTATATGCATTGTTAGCGGCTGGGCAAATTCACCGAAACTTAATTCCTTGTTCTTCCAATTTGTCCGCTCCAGCTAGAATACCAACCGATTCAATTTTTCGCTTTGTCAACTTGTTATGAATCTGATATTTTAGTCCACGAGCCACCTTCTCAACCTCAGCCCAGTCCCATTTGCTTACTTGTCCCAGTCCTTGGTTGTTTATCTCCCAGGTCATTGCACGTTTTTGACTTTGATGTCCGATATGAGATCGGTTCAGCTCATTGTTCTTAACTCCACCAAAGTACAACTGTATCAGTCCCCATCCGTCAGTTGAATATCGAAATGTGTGTCCGTTACAACGTTTTGGGTCAAGGTCAACCTTTCTAAAAATTAAGTCACCTTTAAATCTTGGTGTCCATAACTGAAATGTAACTGCAAATTTGTCCCCGTTTCGTAAATCGAATTTGGAAACAATTTCTTTAGTTGTTTTGTACTGACTAATCTTTTGTCCGTAAGGGGAACCGAGATCAAATATCTGTAAGTCGGTCTCACGAAAAATGAAATCTAAAATTTGAACTTTGTCGTCCTTGTCCGCGAAGAAGTCGTAAGTCATAATCACTTGTCAATTTGCCTTGCCGCTAACACTCGAATATAGTTTTTAACTAATATTTTCCTTATATCAGTTAAAGCAGAAAAGCTTAAAAAGCGAAGGGTTCTCAGTATTCAGACTTTTAAATGTACCGTTTAAACGTCCGTACGAACAGTATCGTTAATCTCCAGCACCAAATCCGCCCCGTACTGCATTGCCGGAGTTTTGTATCCGGCATCAAATTTACCCTTCATGATTTTGTCTGCGATGAGCACCGCTGTTTTTGCAGTGAGCAAATAGGCATTCGGACCATTGAATAAACTTGTGTGAATATTTCCTTCCGCATCCCAAACTGTTCCGCGTAAATAACATTTGCCTTTGTGCAGATCGTGCTGAGATGGACCCGACTTACCTTTATCGATCCGTGATAAAATAAAATCTTTCAGCCAGCGCTTGCGCAGCAGCCAGCCTAAATAGTTACTGGTTTTGAGATTTTTGATTGTTTTTTCATCGGCCCCTGCAAAAACTTCAATAGTAGGAATGCCTGTACTCCGCCATGCGGTTGAAATATCACCCCATTGAATGCGGGTCGTTTTTGCTGTGAATGTTCCGAAGTCGAGGTCAAGTACATCCTTGCCAAGCGTAAACGGAACAAGTTCGTTGTCCTTTCGCATGATGCCGCCATAGCCTAAGCTTTCTGTCATGCTTTTCTTTGTTCCGCGCGACATGCCGCCCGGTACCATCGCAAACGCAAGCTGTAAATGTGTGGCAGAAGGCAGACGTTTCTTAAGATGAACAGCTAAACAATCGGAGGGAACAACATCGAAGCCTGTTCCCGGCATGATTTGAATGCCGGCTTTCTTTGCGGCTTCATCATACCCGGCCAGCAATTCAAACACCTGCCACTCACCGGTAATATCCGTGTAATGTGTTTTTGTTTCCAGGCACGCGTCAACCATTTGTTGGGCGGTGAACCGGAACGGTCCGCCACAGTGCAGAACCAATGTAGCCTTCGCGAGAAGTCTTTTAAGATTTTTTGTATCGCTTACGTCAACAACTTCAAACGGGTAACCGGTTTCTTCAGACTGCTTTTGCAGCGCGTCAGCTTTTCGGCCTGCAAGAATAACGTTAAAGGATTTTTTCTTCAGCTCATCAATAATAAGCCGGCCGGTGTAGCCATACGAACCATAAACGATTATGGTATTCTCTCTCACGGAGTTTGCGGTGTAGCTGGTGATTGGGGCGTTGTGTGGCCCAGGCGTTCAACTTCAGTAACAAAATACTTAGTGTCACCGCGCCAAAAAAATCTGACAAATCTTCTTTTGAATTTCAGGTTAACCCGCTCACCCGTTAAAGCTACTTCCTGAAGTTGTTTGAGAACTTCAGCTTCTCCGCCTTCAACAGAAAAATCACGGACCTCTGCAATCGGACTGGCATTCTTCAGCGAGCCGAATGATTCCATGCTCAGCTTGCCTTCATTGGTTTTGAACAGCATACCTTTTTGGGATACACTCAAAACCTTGCCTGCCCAATACCCGCTTTCGTATGTTCCCCAATAGAGAAACGAAAAAATTCCAATGCCGATCAGTATAATAATGAAGATAACCTTTTTCATGATCGATTTGAATTTTTGCATAGGGGTAATACTAAACTGTCATGATTTCAACTTCTTTTTTCTTAAGAAGCGCATCAATCTTCAGGATGAAATCATCGGTAAGTTTTTGAACTTTCTCTTCTGCGTTCTTGATATCATCTTCCGAAACACCTTTTATCTTCTTAAGCTGTTCGTTGGTTTCCTTTCGGATATTGCGAACACTTACTTTTCCATGCTCACATTCTGCGCTAACCTGTTTTACAAGTTGCTTTCTTCTTTCTTCTGTCAGCATCGGAATGTTAACAATTACCTGCTGACCGTCATTCTGCGGATTCAATCCGAGGTTTGCATCGCGGATTGCTTTTTCAATTTCCTGGATTAATGATTTTTCCCAGGGCTTGATAAAAATACTCCGTGCATCCGGAGTGGTCATGGATGAAACCTGGTTCAACGGGGTTGTTGCTCCATAATACGAAACCATAATTCCATCCAGCATGCTGGGATTTGCTTTTCCTGCACGGATTTTGGTCAGTTCGTTCGAGGCATGCGAAAGTGCTTTGCCCATCAGGTCTTTTGCTTCTTCGAGATATAGTTCTATTTCTTCCATGGCAATTTCAGATTAATTTTTAAAATCAGCCTCTCCCGCCAGAGACAGGGCT
>CAZHQP010000065.1:0-11049 GCA_964534735.1 uncultured Roseivirgaceae bacterium | reverse complement strand
ACCATAGCCGATAAATATTAAGAGTTGAAGCCAAATGGTCCGCATGGCTGATAAACAACAGTATGGCAGAAGGCGGTAAAATATTAATGATCGATGACGATGAGGACGTGCTGCTTGCAGCCAAGATGCTGCTCAAAAAGCAGAACCACCATGTGATCATCGAGAAGAATCCCAACAAAATTCCTTTTCTCCTTAATAATGATACGTACGATGTGATCCTGCTGGATATGAACTTCAGCAAGGACATCACCAGCGGCAAGGAAGGTTTCTACTGGCTCGAAAAGATTCTCGAAAAAGATCCGCAGTCGGTCGTGATCCTGATCACTGCCTTTGGCGATGTGGAGATGGCTGTGAAGGCATTGAAGCAGGGTGCAACGGACTTCGTGCTCAAGCCCTGGCAGAATGAAAAGCTGATCTCTACCATTTCCACTGCGATCAAGCTGCGCCAGTCCTACAGCGAGGTCGACAAGCTCCGCAAGGCAAAGGAGATGCTCGAAGAGCAGATCAGCAAGCCATTCGGTGAGATCATTGGCGAAAGCAGTGCGATCAAGGAAGTGTTCGGTCTGGTAGAGAAAGTTGCGAAGACCGATGCGAACGTGTTGATCCTCGGTGAGAACGGGACCGGTAAAGAATTAATTGCACGCGCCATTCACCAGCGCTCGCTGCGCAAAGACAACAGCTTTGTGTCGGTAGATATGGGTGCGATCACTGAAACACTTTTTGAAAGCGAATTATTCGGACATAAGAAAGGTGCGTTTACCGATGCGCGCGAAGACCGCCCCGGCCGGTTTGAGCTGGCCAATGGCGGAACGCTGTTTCTCGATGAGATCGGTAACCTGAGCTTAAGCTTGCAAAGTAAATTACTGAGCGCGCTGCAGGCACGGCAGATTACGCGTGTCGGCTCCAACCAGGCCATACCGGTAGACATCCGGCTGATCTGCGCAACCAACATGCCGCTACACCAGATGGTGAAAGACGGAACATTCCGGCAGGATTTATTATACAGGATCAACACGGTTGAGATCAAGGTGCCACCCCTGGCCGACCGAATGGAAGATATCACCCTGCTCGCGCAGCATTACCTCGATCACTACGCGCGCAAGTATCACAAGCCCGTTACTACTATCTCACCGGGCGCAACCGATAAGCTGAAGCGATACGCGTGGCCGGGTAACATCCGCGAGTTGCAGCATTCAATTGAGCGCGCAGTGATCATGACCGACTCACCTTCACTACAGGAAAGCGACTTCCTGTTCAGCCGGCCGGTATCATCTTCCGCTTCGCCAGAGACACTTAACCTGGATGAAGTTGAAAAGGCAGCGATCGTAAAAGCATTAAGCCTGTACAGCGGAAATATTTCAAAAGCTGCCGATGAGCTGGGCCTGACCCGCGCTTCACTTTATCGGAGAATGGAGAAGTATGGACTTTAATTGGAAATCACCGGTACTGCCCCGCGTGGCCATACTGGCTTTTTCCATTCTATTGTTCGGCTATCTTTTATTCAGTGAGCAGCAATATGTTGTCTCGCTTATTTTGCTGGCAGCAATTGCCTTCCAGATTCAGCAGCTGACCCGGATCATTGAGGCCCCTAACCAAAGCATAGCTTCGTTTCTGGATTCTATCAGGTTTGATGACCTGTCCTCAACCTTCAAGACTGAAAGCAAGGACCCCGACATCCAGCGCCTTCACCAGGAGATGAATGAAGCGCTGGTGAAACTGCGGTACTCGCGGCAGGAACGGGATTCAGAATATTTATTCTACAAGAACATCGTAATGCACGTGGGCATCGGGCTCATCATTTTCAAGGAAGACACCGGAAAGATCGAGATCTTTAACAGCGCTGCGCGCAGATTGTTAAAGGTTAACCGGGCCGAGACCGTTGCCGACCTGAAAGAAGTAAGCGAAACGCTGGTGAATGTGTTCACGCGGCTGCGCACCGGTGGCCGCGAATTGCTCCGCTTAAAAGTCGGTGAAGATTTTATCCAGCTTTCTGTTTATGCAATTGAATTGACGCTTCGGGGAGAGAACTTAAAGCTGATCTCGCTGCAGAACATCCAGAGCGAACTGGAAGAAAAGGAAATGGAAGCCTGGCAAAACCTGGTGCGGGTATTAACACACGAGATCATGAACTCGGTAACGCCTATCTCTTCTCTTGCTGGGATTGTGGAAGATGAGATCAAGATCCACCTGCGCGATAACGAAGATAAGCCACTCCAAAAAGAGCAGCTGGCGGATATCCATTTATCGCTGCAAACGATCAGCAAGCGAAGCGAAGGCCTGATCCACTTTGTGAAAGAGTTCCGCAGCCTCACGCATATCCCAAAACCGAAACCGGAGAATATTAAGATTGGTCCGCTGTTCGATGAGATTGCCATGCTGCATAAGAAAGAGCTCAGTGAAAAAGGAATTAAACTGGAATGCTCAGTCGAGCCGAACGACATTACCATCATGGCCGACAAGATCATGATCGAGCAGGTAGTGATCAACCTCTTCAAGAATGCCATCCAGGCATTTGATGAAGGCGAAGGTAAGATGATCACGCTGAAAGCGTATTATAATGAAAAGATGCGGCCTGTAATTGCCGTGAAAGACAACGGTACGGGCATTGATCCGGATGCGTTGGAAAAAATCTTCATCCCGTTCTTCACCACCAAGAAAACCGGCTCCGGTATCGGCCTCAGCCTGTCGCGCCAGATCATGCGCCAGCACCAGGGAACATTAACCGTTAAGTCTACCGTTGGCAAAGGCACTGAATTCTTGATGCGGTTCTAATCCTTATGCATTGGGATAAGGCAATAGATTTGAGTAAAACTAATGCCTTATGCCCTATCCCCAATATTTCATACATTTGAGCCGAATTTTAGTTTATCTATGGAGGATGTTTCAAAACGCGTAGCGCAGATACTGATTGAAAAGCTGGGGATTGCCGAGTCTGAGATCACACCCGATGCCAACCTGGTGAAAGACCTGGGTATCGATTCACTCGATTATGCGGAGATTGTGATGGACTTTGAGCAGACGTTTGATATCAAGATCCCCGATGACGATGCGGAGAAGCTGTCAACCATTGGTAGTGCGGTAAAATACATCGAAGCCAAGCTGAAAGCTAAAGCCTAGTCCGGACCACCGGATTCAAAATAGCTGCACAGCCGGATCGTTTCAGCGGCCAGCGCGTTCGAAAAAGCTTCAGCCCGCTTTTCTGTTTTCATATTCATCAGGAACCAGCCATTACCTTCGCTGTCCCACACAACTACAAATTTTTCGGAGTGCAGCAGCACGATATCCATTTCATAAAGCTCTTCCTCATTCTTGTCGGCAAGCCCGGTAAATTGCAGCAGCAGATGGTCTTTTTTGTTAAGCTCACCTTTTATGCATTCAATGCTGCTCAGCTTCAAGAGCAGCTTCGCTTCCTTGCTCCAGGCTTTAAACTTGAATTTACGGGGCTTGAACTCGATCATATCGCGTAAAATGTGTAATGTTGACGTGCCATGAGCGAAGGTAAGAACGTATTGTTCATAGTCAATAAATATGCAGGGACCGGCTATCAGCCACAGGTGGAAGGCCGTATCCTCACCGCCTGCGCCAGGCATGACGTTGAGTGCACCATCGAGTTTACCAGAGGCCCGGGCCATGCGACTGACCTGGCAAAGGAAGGCTCGAAAAAAAACTTTGATATCGTGGTAGCAGTTGGCGGAGATGGAACGCTTAATGAAGTTGCCCGAGGTTTGCTCAACTCCAAAACTCCGATGGGTATCATTCCGAAAGGCTCAGGCAACGGGCTCGCCCGGCACCTCGGCATTTCCATGAAAATGGAAAAGGCGCTTGATCAGCTGTTAACGGGCGAGGTTGTGCAGATGGATACATTTCGACTGAACGGCAAGCTTTCCTTGAATGTATCGGGGATCGGGTTTGATGGCCACATTGCAAACCTGTTCGCAAAAAAGAAACGCAGGGGCTTCTGGACCTACGCGCGATTGGTAACACTTCACTATATCACGTTCAAAGAGTTTACAGCCGAACTTGAGCTGGAAGATCATGTGTTTGCAAAACATAACTCATTCATGATTGCCATTGCAAATGCCTCGCAATACGGCAACAACGCAAAGGTTGCACCGAAGGCATCCGTTACCAACAACTCGCTGCAAACTGCGATCCTGAAAAAGGTGCCCGCCCAGCGCGGCCTGCGGTTTGCATACCAGATGTTTACCGGTAAGCTAAAGACGGGAAAGTACTACACGTGCCTGACGATGAACAAGGGTACCATCAGGGTCGCTCAACCCACCGCGTACCATGTAGACGGTGAGCCCTGCGGCCATGCGACCGAGTTCAAGATCGAAATCCTGCCGCATTCATTACAGATGATCATTCCGCTTCAGAAGATCGGCAGCATTTGATTTCTTTTACGCAAACAAATCAATTTACGGTCTTCTATACGATCAAGACTGAAAAATGCTCCTGACAAACAATCCTGCCCTCTCCTGCTTTTATTTATCTTGACTTTCATTTTTATTGAATTCATTAACCTTATGTTCATCAGCCAGTGAGCCTGCTGATCGAAATTTTCCTGTTAAAATGCCGCTAAAACTGATTCCGGGTTGTTCAAAAGTGTTCACTTACCCTTAAAAAACTGTTCACTTTTGTAAGTTTGCAAGCTGGCTTGAGCAGTCAAATCTACCCTGTTAGAAATTAATCTACTGAAATACAGCATGTTACAAACACCCTTAAATTTTAGCACAGTACTTGGTATTGCCCACTACAATCGCATAAACTATGCGGTGGGTTTAATAAAACACTATGGACCTGGAGAACACACAAGTACAGATGAGGAAGGGTATTTTAGAATACTGTATTCTTCACATTATTGCGCGGGGTGAGGTGTACGCATCCAATATGATTGATGAGCTGACTTCGGCTAAGATGATCGTGGTGGAAGGAACACTGTATCCGCTGCTGACACGCCTGAAAAATTCAGGCCTGCTGGAATACAAATGGGTGGAGTCTAAATCCGGACCGCCACGCAAGTATTACAAGCTGACCGACAAGGGCGCAAAATTTCTGGAAAAGCTTACGGAAACGTGGGATGAGCTGACCCAATCAACGGAAATGATCACTTCACGCACCAACACCAAGGCATAACCAAACTAACTACGATTCTTCATTTATATGAAAAAGAATATAAGCATCAACATCAGCGGGATCATCTTTCACATTGAAGAGGACGGGTACGAGGTCCTTAAAAAATACCTCGACTCAATCAACAAATACTTCTCTTCGTTTGAAGACAGCAGCGAGATTCTTTCAGACATTGAAAGCCGCATTGCCGAAATCTTCCTGAGCAAGCTGAGCGAAGGCAAACAAATCATCACCTCTGAGGATGTGAACTCGCTGGTATCCACCATGGGTAGCGTGAGCGATTTCAAGGCCGCGGAAGAACAGGAGTTTTCCCAGGCTGAAACCTCCTCCCAAGAGGCCGGGCCCCAGCCGAAAGCTGAACGCACACATTCGCAGCACACGCATGCCACAACCCGGCAACTGTATCGCGACCAGGCAAGGAAAATTCTGGGTGGTGTTTGTGCCGGCCTTGCCAATTACTTCAACGTGGATGCCGTATGGGTCCGGTTGTTATTTGCACTGTTAACGTTTGCATGGGGCTTCGGGCTACTCGTATATGTAATCATGTGGATTGCCATCCCGGGCTCGTATACATTAGAAGATGTTCAGGGAAGCCGCAAGCTTTTCCGCGATACCGACCGCAAGGTAATTGGCGGAGTATCGGGCGGGCTCGCTGCTTACTTCGGGTTTGATATCATTGTCATCCGCCTGCTGTTCGTAATCACTGCTTTCTTTGGCTTTGGATTGGTAGCCTACATTGTTTTATGGATCGTGCTGCAGCCGGCCGTGAGCATTACCGATAAGATGGAAATGCAGGGTGAGCCCGTAACGCTTTCCAACATCGAATCGAACCTTAAAAAAAACCTGAATTTAAAAGAGGATGAGGAGAATGTGTTCGTGAAGATACTCCTCTTCCCCTTCCGGCTCATCGGCATGATCCTGACGGGCATCGGCAAGCTGGTTTATCCGCTGATCGAAGTCTTGCGGGTAGCCATTGGTGTGATGATCACATTCCTCGGACTCTCACTTGTGGTTTCCGTAATCGTTACGATCGGCATTCTCATTGGATTGATTTCAGGAGCAGCTGTGCCAATCCACCTTGGGGTTCCGTTTAACGAAGCATCGCTGCCGATTGAAGCGATGAGCCGCGCCATCCCGACAACCACTGTTGTTGCAGCGTTTATCGGTTCCATCCTGCCCGGCATTCTGATCACGCTGTTGGGGATCTCGGTTATCGCCAGGCGGATCGTGTTCAGTTCAATGGTTGGCTGGTCGATGTTCGTATTGTTCCTGGTAAGCTTGCTGGTATTGAGCTTTACGGTTCCAAAGATTGTATACTCCTTTAAGCAGGATGGTGAAGTGAAAACAGAATCAGTCCATCAGCTTCCAACAACCAACAAACGGATTGTGCTGCATGTAAATGAGATCGGGCTTGATGATTACATCCGGCCCCGGGTGAACATCCGCGGCTACGATGGAAAAGAGATCAAACTGGTCCGGGTAATAGAATCGCAAGGGCTGACCCGGCAGATCGCGATTGAAAACACAAAGATGGTGGACTACAACATCACCGTTCAGGATTCAGTTTATACATTCGATTCCAACCTGCAGTTCAAAAAAGATGGCGTGTTCCGTGGCCAGCATGTTGTGATTGATCTGTACGTGCCGTATGACTACCCCTTCTATGTAGAGGATGACTTCCGGCTGAGCAACATCGGCTGGTACAACAACAGCGAGTTCCAGAACAACACGTGGGTCATTTCAAAAGAAACGAACGACTTCAAATGCGTAAGCTGCCCCGTGGTTGAACGCTCTCAGGAAGAAGTAGAGGACGAGCGCATCAACAGCATGAGCGACTATACCGAGCTTGAGATCAGCGGCATCTTTGATGTAACCATCAATCAGCAACAGGGCACACACTCCATTTCAATTGATGGCCCGGAGGATGAAGAGAAGAAATACAAGGTTACGCAGATCGGCAATGTATTGAAAATCGAATACAGCGGTACGAAAAATTACGACTGGAAAAGTCTTCCGAACCTGGAAGAGACCCGCATAACCATTACCCTGCCGGAGCTGAAGGGCCTTACGCTGAAAGGCGCAGGCGATGTTGACATCGATGATTTTAATACAGAAGATCTCGACATCGAAGTATTCGGACCGGTGAGTGTAAAAGGCAAGCTTACTGCAAATCGCCTGAACGTGAACCTGGCAGGCACGGCCAAGCTTGAATTGTTTGGTCGCGGCAGCTCGATTGATGCACTGGTGCAGGGGGCTTCCACGCTGAAAGCATTTGATTATATGGTTGAGAATGCCACGGTTGAAACAACCAGCGCATCGTCAGCCAAAGTTACGGTAAGCGGCAGGCTGGAAACGAAGGAGGGCATCTCGAGCAAAATCAGCTATCGCGGTGATCCGCAGGAAGTGATTAAAGAGTAACCAAACTTTGGGTGTTGCGTAAAAAGAGCTGCGCGACACCCGATAAAACCACCCATAAATTAAATATCTTTGCCTTATGTTCCTGATCCTCGTAATCGTTGTGATTCTTTTTTACATCGGCATGGTTATCGGCATGCTGCTGCGATAGGAAGCTGAACCAGTCGCGCCCGGGATATATTCTCCTCCCTAAACAACCCGCTGCGCTCGGCCTCACTTTTTACTCGTACTCACATCCATGCCGCACCGCCTCTCGTGAATCTCGAATAAGGAGAGGAGAGTACTAATGCTTTTCTCGATTCTCGATTTGCCATTGATGCAAAAAGTAAGCCCGTCCGAACGGCTTCAGCCGGGCGGGCAAAAAAATCTAGGCCCAAAGATGTTCCTCACGCACGTGCCTGCCGAAACATATCATTGATAAAATGAAAACGTAGTAAGGCAGGCCTGCCTTCGCTCGCCCGCCTTTGGGCCGGGGCCGCGCGCGTACTAACTAAAATTCTCCACCGTAACATGGTTAGTCATCCGTACACAAGCAGTCCTTTCTCACGCTGACAATGCCGGATGGAATCAAGCAAAATGTCTTTGTAAACTCTCCTTGTAAATACATCAACCCAGCCTTCAGTTGCAAAGTTATAAAGTATTGGAGTGACTGGTCGCGGATCTTGTACTTTTCGCTCATGACGGATAAGAGAGGGTTGTGGAACCTGCCTGCGGTAGGCAGGCTAAGTTCCACATAACTTTTGTCCTTCGCAATAAGATTTTAAGCCCTCAGACAGCTAATAGTTTTATCATGGCACGGAAGAAACTTCCGCGCTAGTGTTGGGGGATGCAAAGGCCAAGCAGGCTTACTCCTAAAACAGGGTTTATCCATAGATGCATATCTCGGATTGAGAGAACGCCCAGGTACTGCATAAAAAAACCGGCTCAATAGCCGGTCTTTCTATTTAGACATTATGTGTCGCTAAATTCCGGTTTGTTTTTTACTGGCTAATTCAAATGATTCCAGGTCACAGTTGTATTTAAACTCAAAAGTACTTCCCCCTCCATTAGCATACTTAAACTTGTTTTTCTTGGAGGTCACAGCAAAATCAATAATTACAGTCTTAATAGACTTTGCATTAATCATCACTGGTCTGATTACAATTAGATCAATTCGATTTCCTTTTTTTGTTTTAGCTTGTATTTCAGAACGAGTTAAATAAACTACACGCACATCACCTATTTTTTCCGGAAGCTCTGAAGTTAAATCGCTCTTCTCAACAAAAACTGATTGAACGTTTTTGTTAAGTGATTTCAAATACTCCAGATGGTGTGTTAGGCTTATCTGATAAATATTCAATGTGTCATTTGCCTGACCATGCCCGACAAACCCACAGACTAGAAAAAGAAATAGAGTAAACCCGTGTTTCATTTATTTATTTTTTGGGAGTAACAAAATATTTTGTAGGAACGGTTGCCACAACTCCTTTACTGTTATAAATATAAGTTGTGCCATTGCCTCTTCCATGTACATAATTAACATTAGTGCCTGAGTTAGATACATCTGTTGGGGATGGGGCTTGCTTAAAACTATAATCCGTTGTCACGTCAGTGCCTATTGAATTAGCAGGTCCTCTAACTGTAACAGATTTAGTTCCACTTGGATGATCATGAGATCTTGATTTCGTATCCTCTCCATAATCTGGAATATCAATATGTGCTTCGGAGTCGACACTTGGATCTGCTACGGGTCCAGGAGGGGCTGCAGTAAATACTCCTTCCGTAGAAGTGTCACCTCCATATTCACGATTGTTAGCGTCAGATGTACCGCCTTTTCCATTATCGCGATAAGCTTCATCAACCATACCTTGCCTTGCTGTAGTAGAGCCTTCTATTTCAACACTATTGGTATTAGCTATATTACCTTCTCCAAATGCTGCTGTGTTGCCAGAGTTCTCTTTTATGTAGGCTTCGGTCTGTTTAGCTTGATATTTGGTAATCCCTGCGCTTGGCACTCCGCTGTCAAATTCGCTCTTAGTCGTTTTGATTACATATACCTTTCCATCCTTTCTTCCGTCATCACCAACTTTCTCACCCTTTTCGTTAAGAAAGTCTCCTGGCACCATTCCATCAGGATCAGTAAATCTCACCGGATTATTAAATGCATACGCATAAGGTGAAATTCTTCTCATTAGATCAGCAGCTGGGTCAACACTCATAAATCGTCCGATAGCAGGATCGTATTGCCTTGCTAAGTAATCGTACCAGCCCAAGTCAAGCTCGTCTTGCTTCTCAAATCCATTGTATAAGTAATTATTCGCGACCGCATTCTCACGAGTGTACGAGTTAAAGGCGAGACCGAACGCATAGTAATCATCCTGCTGCACTACCGGGCTCAGCTTGTGCTCAATCATCAGGTCATCAAAGTACACGTCTACCAATTTCTCGTTTTCGTTGCTCAGGTAAATATAAATATATCCCGGCTGGGTTACGAGTGCGGTAAGCTGCAGTTCGTCATGTGCTACATTGGAGCCCGTTTCCAGCGCGCTTTCATCGATCTGGTCAAAGCCCATATCGTATGGAACGAAATCCTTGTCAAAAAGAATATAGTTCAGGAACGCTTTCGGGGCATCCTCATCTTCCCAGTCTTCACTGCCAAGAAAGAAACCCGATCCGAACATTTCATTCAGCCGGTTGTAAGCCGTTAAGGCTTCACCGTTTGAAAGCGCTGATACGCCAAACGCCTGTGCAATAGAAGCCAGCATCGCAGATGCCGCGTTTGAGTTTGTATTGGTAGGCGTATAGTACTTGCCGAATACCTTGATGTTAACTGTATCGCCCGGCATTACGCTGAGTGACCTCGCGAGTCCCACAATTTCATCGGTGTTCGCTCCGCTCAACCGCTGGGATTTGGAACCGGATGCAGTATGGTTATACAGGTTGTTGTTAATGATCGTAGCATTGTCATAGCTCGGATCAAAAGCTGCACTTTCTGCTGTCGCGTTGCCAGCCTCAAGTGTTGCAGTATACGTGTCAACTTGATTACTTGTCGTAAACGTCATCCGCACGTTCCCTAATGATCCTTTAAATGATATATTGATACTCCGGATCTGCTCCGGGGATAATACGGCCTTCTTCATGATTTATGAACTGTAGTGTATCGTTCTCATAGATGATCGCTGCCGCTGGGCTTTCTTTTTGTCATTGCCACAAAAAGAAACAAAAAATGCTAGGCCCAAAGATGCTCCTCACGCACTTGCCTGCCGAAACGTATCATTGATAAAATGAAAACGTAGTAAGGCAGGCCTGCCTTCGCTCGCCCGCCTTTGGGCCGCCCCACCGCGCGTACTAATTACACACAGAGAATTCATATAGAGTGCCGCAGGGCGGACGTCCACGAACGGTGTGGCGCAAACCGGAGCATGTGTGATGGAGGGCGGTTAGCAGCGGGGAGGTGCGCAGCGTTCGTGGTGCCTTTTCTTTTGCTTACTTTTCTTTGGGCAAGCAAAGAAAAGTGAGAAA
>CAZHQP010000064.1:0-11060 GCA_964534735.1 uncultured Roseivirgaceae bacterium | reverse complement strand
TCCTGATCTTACGGAGCTAATCATTGATTCAACAAATGTTGTACTTCAAAGCGTAGATTCACTCGGTCAGTTTACCACACGCGACAGCCTTGTTGTCAAGAACCGGTATCATAATGATCGTACAGAAAAGGAAGCTAATGTAATTATCGACAAGCTTGTTGCTGCCGGTGCTGATCGCAGCAGTCTCACACTTTTTGTAAATGCTAAACAGGAAGATGCTGTCGAGAACCGGAAAACCGTAATTAAAATTGTTGCAAAGCCTAAACGATAAATCCTAATACGAGAAAGGAACAGCTACAACGGTATTGTCCCACAACAGAACCATTTCCGCTTCTTCGCTGACTTTTTCAAAAGCAATTGTAAACTGCTCGAATATCTTGTCTTGTGTTACTGAGGGAATTGAAACACTTAGCACGTCAAGAGAAGGGTTCCGGTTAGCTTCTCCGGTATGACTAATTCCCCACTGACCAATCTCCGAGTTAAAGATAACTGTCCAGGTTGTGCTGTCCGGAATTGTCCAAAGCGAGTATTTTCCAGCCCCCAAAACTTTACCATTAATGGTAATTGGCTTATTAGTTTCAAATAGTGTCGCCTCGTTCGCACCCGTACGCCAAACTTTTCCATAAGGAACCAGCTCCCCAAAAATTTTACGGCCACGTTTGGAAGGCCGGTTATACAGCACCTTTATGTTGAGGCCCCCATCAGCGTACGTAACTTCTTCTTCCGGGCTAAGCGATTTAGTTTTTTTGAGCTGAATCTGCCGTACAAAAAACAGCACTGCGATCAGTGCAACGCCTACGGCCAAAAAAATCAAGAAACGTTTCATCTCGTCTGAAAATTTGAATTAAACCATCCAACGACCGTCAAAACATACGATATTTTCGAATGTTTTCTATAGAAAGTCCCGGAATCCATCCTATTTTTGGGCTTCTAAAGCCTTAGTTTATGTTTGATGCATCCTGGACTCCATTTTACGTGGTAATTGCCTTATTTGTTTTGGCGATTGTTTCACCCTGGATTTTCCCCAATAAAATGGTCAGCAAAAACAAGCACGACAACAAGCACTAACAGGTGCATTTATAAGACCCATGAACATCTGTGTTTTCTGCGGGTCTTCTCCCGGACACAATCCGGTCTACGCTGCTGCTGCAAAAGAGCTCGGCAATCTCATCGGGCAAGGCAACCACACATTAGTTTACGGAGGCGGCAACATTGGCCTGATGGGTATTGTTGCAGATGCTACACTTGAAAAGCACGGTAAGGTTATCGGGGTGATTCCAAAGTTTTTAATGGATAAGGAAGTTGGCCATCTCGGTCTTACTTCTCTGGAGATTGTTACCAGCATGCACGAACGCAAAAAACGTATGGCTGATCTTTCTGATGCATTTATTGCAATTCCAGGAGGATGGGGTACGCTGGAAGAGATTGCGGAGATTTTAACCTGGAAACAGCTTGGCTTGGTTTCTCAACCCGTTGCGGTTCTTAATGTGAATGGATTCTTTGATCCCCTGCTTCAGCAAATGAACGCAATGGTTGATGAAGGCTTTCTCCGGGAACAAAATTTTTCATCGATTAAAACAAGCCATTCCGTTATAGAATTGCTGTCTGCACTTATACCGTAACCAGGGGTATACTTCTTTAATCTAAATTTGTTTTAACTTGAAGTAGGGTATACTATGCTTAGATATCTACTACTGATTGTTCTTTTTGCGGTTGGCCTCTCTCAATCCTACGGCCAGACGTTGGGCTTTGCTATGCCCAAAGGGCAGAAGCGAGTTGATATTCCGATTCAGATTCAAAACAATCTGATTGTTGTTCCGGTTACACTTAACGGAACTTTACCTCTCAAGTTTATTGTCGATACCGGAGTTCGCACAGCGATTCTCACGCAAAAAATCTTCTCTGATATTCTTGAGTTAAAATATACCCGAAAATATACCATTGCCGGACCGGGCGGAAACAAGCTTGTTGATGCCTTCATAACTAACAACGTTTCCATTTCGTTGCCGGGAATAAATGACTCTCCAGGCATTGAGGGTAAAGGACATACACTACTGGTGCTTGAGCAGGATCTGTTAGAATTGCGAAATTATTTAGGGGTCGATGTTCATGGTATTCTGGGTTATGAGCTTTTTAGTCGCTTTGTTGTCAAGATTGATTACCGAAAGAAGATATTGACCTTATTTACTCCTGAGAAATTTCATCCCAACAGAAAGTATCAGGAGTTACCCATGGCTATTGAAGATACCAAGCCTTTCATTCTTACACCGGTTGCTGTTGATGGCAACAACATGCTCACCGCAAAGCTATTGGTTGACACCGGGGCAAGTCATAGCCTGATGCTGGAGCCTACATCCGACAAACGAATTGTTGTACCCGAGAATCGCGTCAGCACGGTATTAGGAAGAGCTCTTGGCGGACTTATTACAGGAAAGACAGGAAGGATTAAATCTATTGAATTCGGAAAGTTTATTATGCCGAACGTACTGGTGAATTTCCCGGATACAAATAGTTATATGGACACACTTAAACACTCGATCACATTCCGGAATGGTTCGGTGGGGGGAGAAATTTTGAGCCGGTTTACAGTTGTTTTCAATTTCCCGCAAGGGAAACTTTATCTTAAGAAAAACGCTGATTTTAAAAAAGAGTTTTTTCTCAATCTGAGCGGAGTTGATCTGAAGGCAAAAGGATCCAAGCTTGACGTATATGAGGTGATGGGCGTACGCGATTTATCACCTGCTAAAGAAGCTGGTATCCTTCAGGGTGATCTCATTATCTCTATTAATGGAATGCCTGCGCGTGAGCTTAAGCTTAACCAGTTAAATGCAATGCTTAACTCCGCGCCTGGTAAAAAAGTGCGCATTGAAATTGAGCGGAACCGAGTCAGGCAAAAGCTTGAATTCCGGCTTCAGAGCCAGATTTAGCACATGGTTCCGGGAAGTTTTGTAGCTTCCCCCGGTTGAGTACAGCAAAAAAAATAATTGTTGCAGGCGGAGGACTGGCCGGGTTAATAACAGCTATTCGGCTGTCACGAAAAGGTTTTGATTGTACCTTAATCGAAAAAAAATCGTACCCCTTTCACCGTGTTTGCGGGGAATACATCTCAAACGAAACGGCAGATTTTCTAAAACGGGAAGGACTGTATCCTGAAGAATTTGATCCCCAACAGATCAGGCAATTGCAACTAACTGCTGTGGGTGGCAAAAGTACAACAACTCCGCTTGGGCTTGGGGGCTTTGGGATCAGCCGGTTCGTATATGATAATTTTCTGTATGAGCTCGCACAAAAAGCCGGTGTAAAGTTTCTGTTAAAAACCGAAGTTGATTCTGTTCTATATGCTGACCGCATGTTTAAGGTTCTTACCCAGAAGCATGAATATGAAGCTGATCTTGTTATCGGATCATTTGGAAAACGATCAAGACTTGATATTCAGCTGGCGCGAAGCTTCACTCAAAAACGATCACCCTACGTTGGCATTAAGTATCACGCGCGAACAAATCATTCTCCCGACACTATCGCGCTCCATAACTTTCGCGGAGGATATTGCGGAGTGAGTAATATCGAAGGCGGAAAAACGAATATCTGCTACCTCACGAGCCGGGATAATGTAAAACGCTTTGGCAACATTAAAGCGCTTGAAGAAAATGTGCTGTTTGAAAATCCACACCTCAAAAGAATTTTCAACGAGGCAGATTTTATCTTTGAAAAACCTGAAGTAATCAATGAGATCTCATTCGAAGTTAAGGAACCTGTTTATGATCACATTTTAATGGCGGGTGATGCTGCCGGAATGATCGCACCACTATGTGGCAACGGGATGGCAATGGCTATTCATACAGCTAAAATTCTTAGTGACCTGATTATTGAATACTGTTCTCAGAAAAATTTTTCACACGAACAGCTCGAAAAAATGTATACCTATGCCTGGCGTAAAAATTTTTCGAAACGGCTTTGGTTCGGTCGGCAAATTCAAGATAAGTTATTTGGTACTGTATGGGGCTCGAACGTGAGCGTAAATCTTGCGTTGAATTCAACTTTCATCACCAACACAATTATCAAACTAACTCATGGCAAGAGTTTTTAGCGTTACTTCATACGTGAAAAGCCGTATTCTAACGTGGAAGGAAGACCTGTAGCACCTGGCTGCTATCCAGGAAAAGATAGATAAAGAAGATATTCAGACAGGTAGCCGAAATAAAGTTCAATCCCATCGCATACTTATAGTTGGCGAACAATTCATCTTTCAAGACTTTAAAAAACCAAAACAGGAAAAACACAAGCACGGGAGCTAACGCAATAAAAAAAGCAATTGCATATTTCAGCTCGTGGAATTCAATAAAATAGAATGTGAATTGCACTACGGCCACCATGAATACCAAGGCTGTAAAATAAAACGTTCCACGAATGCCGAGTTTTACACTCAACGTATTGTCGCCCCGTTTTAAATCTTCTTCATGTTGATAAACCTGGGTCATCGGGTAATTCGCCCAAAGCATAATGCTGGTCAATAAAGCGGGGATCAGGATTTGTGCATTAAAGCAGGTGCCGAGTGAAAAATCATTTAATCCGATAACACACATTTTAAAGGTAAAAGCTCCCTGAAAAAAACCCGCTGCAATCCAGCCGATAACCGGGTATTTCTTTAACCGAATGGCCGGATGACTATACGCTTTTGAGACAATCCCGTAACTAAAAAGCATCACCGCAAACAAAGGACTGATGATAAAATACCCCAATGCGAGAGCGATGAGATCAAAAAGGAGCGACAGATAGTATAAACCTTTGTTAACTTTTGGCGGGTTTTTGAGGCCGCCTATGCTTTTTTCATCTTTATCAAAATAACTATTGAATCCGTTGCTGGCCGGGTACAAAAATAGATGCAGGATAATAAATACCCAGAATAATCTTGATCCGTTTATGTTTGGCGAAATGGCAACACTGAACAAGAATACCGGCAGCAGAAAGTAGGAGAACGGAATACGAAGATGAAGCCAGGAGGATCGTGAAAACATGTAGGAAACAAATGTGATCTAAATTAAGATATTTTGAGTTATACTTGACGTGCATGAGCTACATAACCTCAATTGGAATCGCAGTACCGCAAAATCGATTTGATCAGTCAGGCCTGGGACGATTTATGACCCGGGCCATGCAGCTTGATTATGAACATGATCGTAAGCTAAAAGCCATATTTCGTTCCAGTGGCATTTCTCACAGATATTCGGTTCTTGATGATTATGGTAAAGAAGAAGGCTTCATGTTTTATCCTGATACAAAAGACTTTGAACCATTTCCTTCCACGGAAGCACGCATGTATGAATATCAAAAACATGCGGCCGCATTGTGCATAGAGGCAATCAACAATTGCGCACAGAGATCAGTTACTAATCTCCATTCTATTACACACCTGATTGTTGTAAGCTGTACGGGTATGTACGCTCCGGGCCTTGATATTGATCTTGTTGAAAAGCTGGGCTTACGACATGACGTGCAACGCGTCAGTATTAATTTTATGGGTTGTTATGCAGCCTTTAATGGAATAAAGGTAGGGGATGCTTTTTGTAAATCCGACCCGACTGCTAATGTTTTGATTGTTTGCGTTGAGCTTTGCAGCATCCATTTCCAAAAGCAGGCCACAGAAGATAACATGCTTGCGAATGCGTTGTTTGCAGACGGGGCCGCTGCCGTACTTATGCAGCATGAACCTGCAATGGGTATGAATCTTATTCCGGAAGCTTTCCACAATTCCCTTTCTTTTTCGAAAGATCCTGAAATGGCGTGGCGTGTCGGAAACTCCGGATTCGAAATGAAACTTACTTCATACGTACCGGAAATTATCAAAGACGGAATTAAAAAGCTTACCGATGAAATGCTGAGTAAAATAAACGAGAGCTTCAACGCCATTAAACATTTTGCAATTCATCCTGGCGGAAAGAAAATTCTGGAAGTGATTGAGCAGGAGCTAAGCCTCACAAAAGAAGATAATCGGTTCGCGTATCATGTTCTTAACCATTACGGAAACATGTCATCGCCTACCGTATTATTTGTACTGTATTATTTACTGAAAGATCTCACTCCCCAAAATGCAGGTGAGTCTGTTTTAAGCTTTGCTTTCGGGCCAGGATTAACCTTAGAAAGCATTCTTTTCAAAATTCATCATGCCTGATTTTTCGCAGCGTTCGGAAGTAGTTGAGATCATGGATGATCTTTCATGCGCGGGGCCTGTGGTGGATCAAACGTTAGCAGAACTTGAGTTTATTAATAATTGGCTGGGTGGAAATGCCATAACGTTAAACGGGCTTAATACTCTTTTATCATTATGCGCATCACCTTTAACAATTGCCGATCTTGGCTGCGGTGGTGGCGACATGCTCATGTTGATTGCGGATAAGCTCCGTAAAAAAAATTATAAAGCTCAGTTAACCGGAATTGATGCCAATCCCAATATTATTGCATACGCTGAAAAAAACGCGATCACTTATCCTGAAATAAATTTTAAGACACTTGACATCTTTTCTGATGAGTTTAAGCGGGAAAAGTACGATCTCGTTTTCGCCACACTTTTTCTCCATCACTTTACGCAAGAACAACTAATTGACCTCTTTACACTTCTTAATAAGAATGTACGCTGCGGAATTATTGTGAACGATCTTCACCGTCACTTCTTAGCTTATTATTCGATTAAGTGGCTGACCAAAATGTTTTCGAAATCGCCTATGGTGGTGAACGATGCCCCGCTTTCTGTGCATCGGGGGTTTAAACGCGAGGAGCTTGTTGAAATTTTAAAAGCTGCCGGAATCACTTCCTTTTCATTGAAGTGGAAATGGGCATTTCGATGGCAGCTGATAATCCGCACCGGCAAATAGTCTGGCATAATTTTTCGTAATTTCGATCTAAATCTCCACGAAATATGAAATCCATTATTAAAGTGTGCGTAGTTTTAGTTGCATTAACAGCAATCGCTTGTTCTTCCAGTGTACTGGGAAAAAAAGTTCGTGAGCCTTTCCAGGGAAATGCGTACGAGTCTAATAACCGATTCTGGCGCGGCACCGGAAAAGGGTCAAGCTCACAGGATAACATTGCCCGCAGCAAAGCCGACCTGGACGCAAAAGCTCAATTAGCAGGGCAAGTGAATACAACTATGAAGCAGGTTGCAGATCAATATCTCGGTCAAACCGAAAATCAAAATGCGGCTGATGTAGCCGATAAGTTTCAGAGTTTGGTTCGCCAGATCATGAATACAAACATTTCTGATCTGCGTAAGATGGGTGAAGAAAAATTCTACAATGAAGAGAAAAAAGAATACACCGTATTCATCGCCTATGAAATTAAGAAGAATGCCATGTTGCGCTTTATGAAGAAACAGGCAAAAGTTGATCAAACAATAGACGAACGCCAGCGTGAGGTTATTGAAAAAATTGTAGACGAAGAAATTAAAAAGGCTGATGCGGCTGAAGAAGCAGGCAACTAAAAATAGTTCATCGTAAAAAACAAGAGTCTGATTGATGTCAGACTTTTTTTATGTCCAGCACGATGCTATCGGGGCGAAGAGTAATAAGCGGATTGGATTTTGGTTTCTGTTTCGTTGGATTTATCTCAAAAGCATGGATCATGGTTTGCAGAAAAATTGCCATTTCTGCCAGGGCAAAGTTGTTACCAATGCACAGTCTTGGTCCTCCGCCAAACGGATAATAAGCTTTGGGTTTACGTCTGTCCTCATTCTCTTTTGAAAACCGGGAAGGAATAAATTCAGTTGGCTTTTCCCAATGTTTTGCATCGCGATGCAGTCCATAGTAAAACAAGATGATTATACTTCCTTTGGGATAGGTGAAGCTGTTGTATGCATCATCTTGCAGAGCAACCCGGTCGCTGATCCATGCCGGTGGGTACAACCTCATACTTTCTTTGATAACGGCTGCCAGAGCATCATGTGAAACTGTTTCGTTTACGGTGAGGTTCGCAGTCGCCTGTTTTAACTTCTCCAACTCTGTTTTATGATTAGCCAATAAGTATAGCGTCCACGAAAGTGCATTAGCCGTAGTTTCGTGACCGGCAATCAAAACAATTAAGATCTCATCAATGACCTGATTTTCATGCATCGGCTCACCAGTATCTTCATAACGTGCATCCAGCAGCATGTCCAGCAAGTCATTAAATTTCTGATCACTCTGCTTTCGGGTATTGATGATCCCACGGATAATGTTACGTGCATTCGCAGCGCGTTTGAAATTTTTTTTAACTTCACCTGAAAGCTTAAACCACCAGCTTTTGTGCGGTTGCCGCAAATCTTTGATTACAAATGCCTGGACTTCATTGATAAAATCGTTCAGTTGATCACGAGTTTCCTGCGGTACCTTAATATTGAAAAGTGAATTGATAACGATCTCAAAAGCCAGCTTGTGCATGAGGGGATAAACATCAACGCTACCTGTCGGAAACGTAAGAAGAAAATCATCAACTGTTTTCTTGATGATCGCATACAAGGCATGAATTTTATCAATGTGGAAGCCAGGTTGTATTAATCTTCTTTGCTTAAGCCAGTAATCACCGTTAACAGTCAGCAACCCTTTTCCTAAAAACCTTCCGAGCTCCTCCGTTTGTATGGCTGATTTATGATAGTTTTTATGGTTCGTACGAAGTACATAATCAATAAATCCCGGATCCTGCGTGGCAATCAATCTTCTGCTCCCGAGGTTTACAGCATACGTTCCCTCAAACCTTCGCATACTCTCCTCCATCGTGCCGATCGGATTTTTCACCTGCTTGTACGTTCGCACAAGCGATTGAAGAAAGGAATACCCGCCCGGCAGAGAATAGTTTTTCATGCTTCTTGAAAACTTGAAATTGCTTTTGAATATAATCACCTGAACCCGGATATTCTATTTGCCGGTTTAGCGCAGGGGGTTAACTTCGCAGGATGTCTTCGAAGATCAAACATATCGCCATTTCGGGTAACATTGGCTCAGGGAAAAGCACCCTGGCTGAAAAATTAGCCAGACATTATGGCTGGATTCCGTTGTTTGAATCGGTTGATAACAACCCCTACCTGCGCGATTTTTACGAAGACATGAGCCGGTGGGCATTCCATTTGCAGGTTTATTTTTTGAACAGCCGGTTTCGTCAGATCAACGAGATCCGTAATAATGATAAAACTATTGTTCAGGACAGAACCATTTACGAAGATGCGCACATCTTCGCGGCTAACCTCCGCAAGAGCGGCCATATCACCGAACGCGATTATCAAAGCTACTTCGATGTATTTAACTCGATGATTGAGTTTGTAAAGCCACCCGACTTACTTATTTATTTACGCGCAGATATTCCTAAACTCGTAAAGCAAATTGAAAAGCGCGGTCGGGATTTTGAGTACGCGATCCGTATTGACTATCTGAAAAATCTAAACGAGCACTACGAAACCTGGATCAGTAACTACACACAGGGCAAGCTCTTAATCATTGATGTGAACAAGCTGGATTTTGTGGAACGGGTTGAAGATTTCTCGTATGTGATCAGCCAGGTGGATTATGAGCTGAATAATTTATTCAGCTAACCGGTTTCGTTTCCTGAAGCATCGCCAGAATATCATCCACGTATTCACGTGAATTAGAAAGCCGGGGTACTTTATTTTGTCCCCCCAGCTTACCACGTCTTTTCATCCAATCATAAAATGTTCCATCTGCTACAGCATGCACTACCGGTAAAACCAGTGCAAGATCCTTTGCCCGCTTGGCATCATAATCAGAATTGATGTGGCGTAATGTTTTATCGAGCATCTCCGCAAACTTTTTCAGGTTAGATGGCTTTACGCTAAACTCCACAATCCATTCGTGACCGCCCCGCTTGCCCTCTTCCAGGTAAACAGGTGCTGCTGTAAAATTATTCATTATCGCTCCGGTAGCTTCACACGCTTTTGTAATGGCCTGCTCCGCATTCTCTACAATAACCTCTTCACCAAAAGCATTCATAAAATGCTTCGTTCTTCCGGAGATCTTGATGCGGTACGGGGAAACAGATGTGAACTTTATGGTATCGCCAATATTGTAACGCCATAACCCCGCGTTGGTACTGATGATCATTGCGTAGTTCTTGTCTTTCTTTACTTCATTCAGGCGAAGCGCTTTCGGATTTTCTTTTTCCAGTTCTTCAACCGGAATGAATTCATAGAATATTCCATAATCGAGCATTAGCAAAAGTTCTTCTGAATTGAGCCGATCCTGGATTCCAAAAAAACCTTCGCTTGCATTATAGGTTTCCCAATACTGCATTCCTTTTTTGGGGATCAGCTTTTTGAAAAGATTCCGGTATGGACCAAAGGCAACTGCCCCATGAAAAAATACTTCAAGGTTTGGCCACACTTCCGTAATATTTTTCTTTCCCTGTGCTTCAACGATCTTCTGAATCAACAATATGGTCCAGGTAGGCACACCTGCAATGCTGGTAACATTTACATCAGCTGTTTCATGGGCCATCTTTTCAATCTTCTCTTCCCAATTATTCATCAAAGCCGTATCCAGACTGGGTGTACGGATAAACTCCGCCCATTCGGGAAGGTTTTGCATGATTACCGCAGAAACATCTCCATAGTAAGACGTTGCAGAGGAATCATATTCATTCAGCTGATAGCTGCCGCCAACACCCAATCCTTTTCCGTCAAATATTTTTGTCTCCGGATGATTGTTCACATAAATCGAAAGCATGTCCTTGCCCCCTTTAAAGTGACAATCTTCCAATGCTTCCGTTGAAACGGGAATGAATTTGCTCCGGGCGTTTGTTGTGCCGGAAGACTTAGAAAACCATTTTATTTCGGATGGCCACAGGATATTCTGTTCGCCACGCATGAGCCGCTCAATGTAAGGGAACAGTTCTTCATATGAAGAGAGGGGTACGCGTTCGCGGAACTGCTCGTAATTATCAATCGAATTGAAGTCGTATTTCTTACCGAATTCTGTGTTTTTAGCTGTCTGTAATAGTTTTTTCAGAATTTCATCCTGAACGTCATGCGGGTATTTCATGAACAGCTCGATCTGGTGGATCCGCTTCTTCATTACCCAGGTAAG
>CAZHQP010000063.1:0-11198 GCA_964534735.1 uncultured Roseivirgaceae bacterium | reverse complement strand
CGAAATGGCCGAACGTCACCTACCCTGCCATCAACTACCAGGATAAACGCAAGGTAATGGGTTGACCACTAACCCCGATATATATCGGGGTTCTTATGTCCTGTAGCTAACTTCTCCGTGGAGGTTCGAAGCCTTCCCTTACAGCCAGATTTAGGTTAGCAGTTGAAGGAATGTGCAGAGTCACCCTACCAGCATGGGGTGACTTTTTATTTTAGCACAATCTGTAATGAACAATCGTTTGTTATCTTCACACTTTGAGATTAACACACGTGTAATGGCAAACTTTCCCTGGATCAAAAATTACCCTGAAGGCATTCCTGCTGAAATTAAGCTTTACGATTACGAATCATTGGTTGATTTGTTTGAGAAGAGTTGTGCGAAATTCAAAGACCGGCCAGCGTTTGAGAACATGGGTGTTGAAATGACGTATGGTGAAGTAGATAAGCTCACGAAAGATTTTGCCGCATATCTGCAAAGCATTGGTTTACAGAAAGGAGACCGGATTGCGATCCAGATGCCAAACCTGTTGCAGTTTCCGGTGGCATTTTTTGGAGCATTGCGTGCAGGCTTAACGGTTGTCAATACAAATCCATTATACACACCGCGTGAGATGGAGCATCAATTTAAAGACAGTGGTGCCAAAGCGATTGTGATCGTTGAGAACTTTGCGAGCAATCTGGAAAAGATCATCAAGAACACCGCAATCAGGCATGTGATTATTACCAAGATTGGTGATATGGTTCCGGGCCTGAAAGGCTGGATTACAAATTTTGTGGTGAAGAATATCAAGAAGATGGTTCCCGCGTATCACCTTCCGGAAACAACTGCATTTAAAGATGCAATGGCAAAAGGTGCATCATTACCCTTTAAGAAAGTAGCGATCGATCTGAAAGATATTGCTGTGTTACAATACACAGGCGGAACAACGGGTGTTGCAAAAGGTGCGCAATTATCGCATGCAAACATTGTTGCGCATAACTCGATGATTACTGAATGGTTCAAGCCCTATCTGAAACAAAAAGTTGATGAAGAGATTATTATCACCGCCATTCCGATGTATCACATCTTTGCGTTGACAGTAAATGGTGTATTGATGTTCAGCGTTGGCGCAAAAAGTATTTTGATTACAAACCCCAGAGACATTCCTGCATTCTGTAAGGAGTTGAAAAAACACAAGTTCACTATCATTACAGGTGTTAATACATTATTTAACGGCTTGATGCATAATGAATCATTCGCACAGCTTGATTTTTCAAATCTGAAAGGTGCAGTAGGCGGAGGAATGGCTGTACAGGATGTGGTTGCTAAAAAGTGGGAACAAGTTACCGGTAAACCTTTAGTTGAGGGCTATGGCCTAAGTGAAACATCTCCTGTGTTATGTTGTAATCCGCTTGACGGTACGCATCGGCTGGGAACAATCGGATTGCCCGTTCCAAGTACGGAAGTAGCAATCTTTGATGATGCCGGAAATCAATTGCCGCAAGGTGAGCGCGGAGAGATCTGCGCACGCGGTCCACAGGTGATGACCGGTTATTGGGAGAAAGACAATGCCGGAGTCTTTTTTGAAGGCGGATGGTTCAAAACGGGTGACATTGGATTGATGGATACTGATGGGTTCTTCAAGATCGTTGACCGCAAGAAAGACATGATCAAAGTTTCGGGCTTTAACGTATTCCCGAATGAGATTGAAAACGTTGTGGCTGCGCATCCAAAAGTGCTGGAAGTTGCCGCGATAGGAGTGCCGGATGAAAAGTCGGGAGAAGCAATAAAACTCTTCATTGTGAAGCGCGATCAATCGCTTACGGAGGAAGAATTGAAAAAATACCTCCACGAGAATCTCACAAACTATAAAGTACCCAAATACGTAGTCTTCCGCACCGACTTACCTAAAACAAATGTCGGAAAAATCCTCAGGCGCGCTTTGAAAGAAGAAGAGGCGAGGTAATCTTTGCGCATTATTTCAAATCCAAAAATAATGCGCGCATTTAGTATCATTCTCCTTCTTATAATTTCTGTTTCTTTTGCTTCAGCACAAATGAAACCCGGTAAGGATTCACTTCTTTACCTGAATGAAAAACATTTAAAAAATATTAAGCAATTAACGTTTGGCGCTGATAACGCAGAAGCTTACTGGAGCTTCAACAGCAAAATGCTAACATTTCAATCCAACAACAAAGCGTGGGGAAACAATTGCGACCAGATTTATTACCTGGATGTAAAGAAATCTGATTTAAGGAAAAAGCAGCCGCAGCGAATCAGCAATGGTGACGGAAGAACCACGTGTTCGTTCTTCATGCCAGGCAATAAAACAATTCTGTTTGCGTCAACACACTTAGGTGGAAAGGATTGTCCGAAAGATCCGGAGCGCGTTCCGGGTGGTAAATACCTCTGGCCGATCTATGATTCGTACGATATTTTTATTGCTGATCTGAAGGGCAATATCAGGAAACAATTAACAAGCACTCCGGGTTATGATGCGGAAGCAACGGTTTCTCCGAAAGGAGATAAGATCGTGTTTACATCAACCCGCAACGGTGATCTTGATCTTTATACAATGGACATTGACGGCTCTAACGTGAAACAGATTACGCATGAAATCGGATATGATGGAGGAGCGTTCTTCTCACCGGATGGAAAGAAGATTGTGTTCCGCGCATCGCGCTTCGGAACTGAAGAAGAAAAGAAAGAATATGTTGATTATCTGAAGCAAGGATTAGTTGCGCCAACCAGGATGGAGATATTTACGTGCAATGTTGATGGTTCAGATCTGAAACAAGTTACCAATCTTGGAAAAGCAAACTGGGCGCCATTCTATACTCCGGACGGAAAGAAGATCATCTTCTCGTCTAACCATAAAGGAACGCGCGGATTCCAATTCAACCTGTTTATGGTAAATGAAGATGGGTCAGGTCTTGAGCAAATTACCTTTGATGGAGTGTTTGATTCATTCCCGATGTTTTCACCGGATGGAAAGAAGCTTGTCTGGTCATCCAACCGAAATAATGATGGTACACGCGACACAAACCTGTTTGTAGCTGAGTGGGTTGATTAAATAAACATGGATTCATAAAAAAGCCCTGATGCTGAGTGAAGTCGAAGCATCAGGGCTTTTTTTGTGATCTAAATGATTACATCCATTTAATGGTAACAATCGTTCGCGGTCCGATGGTATAGTTAAATTGACGGTGCCCCTGCTTCACAGTAAAGATTTTACCGGCAGTCGTTGTGTTATCCACCACCAGAACTTTTGATTTATCTGTATTGATAAATGCTACGCTGATCAACCCTGAGCTTCCTTCAAACTCAGTTGATTGAACCCGATGTGCACCTTTGCGGATAAATTTTGAGAAGTGACCAATGGAGTAATACTCCTCATTTTTGGTTACCGTGCTTCCGTTAATGGTTACAACCCCGCGGCAATTCGAACAGCCGTTGTTTGTTGGTCCATAATTTGGATCAAGCGCCAGGTTCCACAGCAACGCATTCTTCGACCAGTTTTTTGTTGTACCGATAAAGATGTTTTGCATCATCCAGGTAATGTTATCGCTGAAGTTGGTCGCCCAGGCGCCACCGGAGATCTCTGTAAAATATAAACCCTTATCCGGATGTGCTGTGTGGACGCCACTCATAGCTGAAACATTTCCGCCATAGGCATGAAAAGCAGAGCCTGCTACATATTGCTTGGCAGATGCATCGTTTAAAATAGTTGTGGCGTACTCCGGGTGATCCCAGTTGTGATCGTATACAATGATCTTTGTATCGATGTCCTGAGCCTCAAATTCAGGCCCCAGATTGTTCTTGATAAAGTTAGCCTGCTCAACCGGTTGCATCTCCATGCATGGATAACCGGCAGTAAAATAAAGTGGTTCGTTTTGCGGAGTGACAGCATCAATTGTGATTCCTTCTGCTTCATAAGCCTTGATGTATTTAGCAAAATACTTTGCGTATTCATCGTAATATTCGGTCTTCAGCTTTCCGCCTTTCATGCTTCCGTTTGTTTTCATCCATGCGGGTGCACTCCACGGAGAGCCCATAACTCTTAAGTCGGGAGCGATGCCAACAATTTGTTTGAGTACCGGGACTACATCTTCCTCATCCCGTGAAAGCGAGAACTCACTGAGATCTTCATCGGTTTGGCCGGCCGGCATATCGTCATACGTATAATCGGACAATGAAAAGTCAGATGCTCCGATCGTCATACGCAAATAGCTAATGCCAATTCCAGTGTTTGGATTGAACAAATCCTGCAGCAAGGTATTGCGCGCACCGGAAGACATTTCGTTGATCACATATGCAGAAGAACCTGTTAACGCAGCGCCAAACCCTTCAATTTCCTGCAGCAGCTGCGTAGTATCAATGGTAATGGTTGCGTAGGTTACATCGCTTAGCTCAGTCAGCACAATATCAGAGCCTTGCGATAACAATCGCGATTTATCTCCGGCTGTCGCCCAATTCTGAGCCTTTCCAATTCCTGCAGGTGTCTTTGGCGGGCCTGGATCTTTAATTTCATCTTTACTGCAGCCTGCTGTGAGGAGGGATGCAACGGCCAATACCAGAAAACTTCTCCATACTCCACGTTCCTTCATCATAAATAAGAATAGTTTAAAAAGTTAATTGAATATATAGGTAGCTACTGCACCTGCGGGTAATTCTGCAGCAGCATTCTTCGCATTGATTTTGACTGAAAATTTTTGTGTTTTGCTCCCTTCATTTAATACGATCAGAACTTTTTGACCTGAAGGTGTAATGAACGCAACGTTTGGCAGATTTTCCGGCAAATTTGAATCAATCCGAACCGATCCATCAGGAACAAATTTTGATGCATGCGCAATGATGTAGTAAGAGACATTCCGGGTAACAGACTCACCGATTGTTAAAGCACCCTGACACATTGTACATCCGCCTTCATCGGTATGCGGATTGAATTGCGGGTCAGCTGCCAGGTTCCATTCCAGAACATTGCGGCTCCAGTTTCGCGTAGCGCCAATGATCAGATTCTTAATATGCCAGTTAAGATCACCGCCAAATGATCCTTCCGGAGAAGTCCATTGCTCAGTGAAGTATAAGCTCTTATCCGGATGCGCATCGTGAACTTTGGAAAGTGCAGTGATCTCACCAAGGTACATATGAAACGCTGAGCCAGCGATGTATTTCTTCGCTAGTGAGTCATTCAAAATCGCAATCGGGTATTCCGGATGATCACAATTATGATCAAATACTATAATCTTTGTTTTGATACCGGCTTTCTCAAACGCTGGACCCAGGTTATTTTTGACAAAATTTGCCTGATGTTCGGCTGTCATAATCATGCTCGGATTGTTCTTGGGATTTTCAGGCTCGTTCTGAAGTGTGATCGCATCGATGGTGATACCTTCAGCTTCGTACGCTTTGATATACTTCACAAAATAATCTGCGAACGCGTGATAGTATTCGGGTTTAAGGATGCCACCTTTTACGCTGTTATTATCTTTCATCCAGGCAGGAGCAGACCACGGACTGCCCATAATCTTGATATCCGGACTTAGCTTTATGATTTCTTTCAGCACCGGGATTAAATTTTTCCGGTCTTCATCAATGCTAAAGCTTTTTAATTCTTTATCTGTTTTTCCTTTCGGGAGATCATTGTAAGTAAACACTTCGTCATCCAGATCAGAAGCACCAATGCTTACGCGTAAATAACTGATGTTAATCCCCTCGGATGTAAATAACTCTTTTAAAAGCTCACTTCGTTTTTCTGGAGTTAATTTTTGATTGATCAGGTAAGCGCTTCCGCCTGTTAATGCATACCCAAACCCGTCAACAGACTGGTATGTCTTTGCTGTATCAATCGTGATAACAGGAAGTGAATCGGATGCCGAGCTAATAATGGCAATCGAATCAGGTGCAAGAAGCTTTTGCTTATCACCTGTGGTGATAAATGATTTGGCATAACCTGTTGGTTTGTCTTTATCTGTACAGGAAGATACGAGGATCATTATAACCAGCGCTCCTGTAAGTGTTTTGAATTTGTTATTCATACGTGTTTTAAAATCAAGGACTCAGGCTTTTGACCTGAGTCCTCTAAAATTAACCTAATAACCAAATGAACAAAAAGTGTTTTCTGTAATTATTGTTTTACAAAGGTGTAAGTGCCTTCAGTATGCATATCGTTAACAACAATGAATGCATTATATATACCGGTAGAATTGATACCTGTGTAATTCGCTCCGCCATTCGTCATGGTTCCGGTTAGTGCAGTAGCTGCCGTTCCGTACTGGATATCCCATGGTGAAATGAATTTTGTGTGATATCCGGATGTCAGCGATGCGCCATTATATTCATAGCGGTACGGGTGCACATAGGTCATCAGCAATTCCTGACGGGCATCCCAGCCACCACCAACTTCATCCCAATGGAAGAGCTTCAGGTTATAGAATGCCCAGCTTACCTTTCCGGTTCCGAAGTCTACACTTACACTATAAGCCTGGTCACGGGCAACGGCAATCGATCCATCACCAATTGTATTGTAGGTAGTTCCTGAACCATCGCTCGCGGAATTCAGGATATACGTTTTGCTTTGCTGTAAGGCGAGGTATTTGCCGGATGAGAACACGTTGCCTGCTTTTGTGAAAGTAGCAACTGTTTCGCCATCTGATACCAGATAGAGTTCAGCAGGAGCGGTATAGGTTCCAAAGGTAAAGTTACCGGCAACCTTGTTAGCTGCAGGATCGGCAGCTGCGCCAAAGATCGCAGCGGCAGGCGGAACCGGATCGTAAACGATCGAGTAGGTATATGCATCAGCTGAAAGATTAAGTGTAACCGTGCTCATACCGGAACCCCCTGAAGGAATATCTTCATAGGTTAGCCCGGCTGCACCCGCTTCTGATTCCATAATTACATCTCCGCCTTTATTATTTGAAGTAGCCGTTCCCTGAACACGTTTAATGATATAGCCCCAGTCTCCGTTTGCACGGAAAATGAAGTTATTTTCACTCACGAAATTAACACGACCTTGCCAGATGCCATTGCCTTTGTATTGCAATGGCACGTCACCGCCCCAACCGCCTTCGACAGCATCACCCACAAGACTCCATTTAGTAATCTTAAGTGTATCATATGTATCGGTATTCAGATTAACGGTTACGCGGTACGGGCTGGTAGCAGGCGCTGGGATTGCTGTTCCGCAATCATCCAAGGCTTTAGCAGCTCCACCGCCCCACATTTTAGAATGTCCGGCTGCACGATCATGGAATTCAAAGGTTCCGTCTTTTTTCAAACCTGTATACACATCGAATATCCCGGTAAGATCTCCATCACCGTTAGTTTGTGCACGCATTTTCATTGCATCGGTCACATCGGTACCGGATTCTGTGCCGGAGCCAGTGATGTATAATGTTTCAGGATCGTATTCGGTTTCAAACCGGGTAACTGTCATGGTGTGTGTTGCCACGGTTTGTTTATCAATAGCCCACGCAATTACTGCCCACTTCAAATCAACTTCTGCACCTGCAGGATAACACGCTGCCCATAGCGCATAATCGATTTCTTCAGCAGTAGTTTCGAGGAATAAATTCTTACCTGAGTTTCCCGGCACAAGAGACAGTAATGGATTTGAATAATCATCGCTTTCTTCCGGCACCAGAACAACTTTATATTGAATAACAAACCGATTGCTTGTCTCAGCCTGATTCCATTCGAAGCGTGTAACGGTATTGGGTGCATCCTCATCCAGCACTACCGAAACATCGTTGGCCGGAAGCATGGGAGTAGCTTCAGTAATCGTCCAGTTACCGGTTGGATCTAAATTATCTTCTCCGCATGACGCTGTAAATACAATACAGACGAAGAACGTTATCTTTTTTAATAGTGTTTTCATACGATGTTGATAGGTTAGTTATACCCTGGATTCTGGCCTAGATTTTTATTGCGATTTCGTTCAGCTTGCGGTATAGGCATCAGCTGCTTATCTGCCGTCATGTTATATACTTTCGGATTGCCGGTGCGTAAGTCGATTTCGACAAGGTCGTTCATTACTTGAACGGCAACCCCATTACGTTTCAGATCATCCCAACGCTGAGCTTCCTGCGCGAGTTCAAGTCTTCTTTCATTGAGAATAGCTGTTTTCATTTCATCCTGATCCGTTGCCGGTGTTGCACCAAGTCCGGCACGCGTGCGGACACTGTTAAGTGCAGTTCGTGCTGCTTCCAACTGCCCGAGTTCATTCAATGCTTCCGCTTTTAGCAGGATAATATCTGCCAACCGAAAAATATACTGACGGTTTCCGCTTCTTCCGCTGTTCGAAGATTTCCATTTGTACGCAAACGGGATTGTGCCATTAACTGCAAGCGACCAGAATTCGTCCGACCACGGAGCTTCTTCCATTAAGATCGTTGCATTCTTGCGTTCGGTGTCGCCTTCTGCATCAAATGCATCAACTAAACTATGTGATGGCGTTACAAACTTTCTCCAGCTGTCGTTCGTAATTGTTGGCGGCAATAAAAGTCCCGGTCCCCAGTTGCCTTCGGTAGCGCTGCCATCAATAAATTGTACTTCCATGATCGACTCGGCATTGTTGTAATGTGCTCCGTCAAACAGATCGCCAAAGTTATCCAGTAGTGCATAACCCGATGGGCTATTAATTACCGCATTGCAATACTCCAGAACTTTATCATAATCGCGACCGGGTTCAGCCTGTTGCGCATACGCTTTTGCAAGTAAGGCATAAGCTGCAGCTTTTGTTGCACGGGCTTTATCAATACCTACATCACCGTAAGAATCCGGAAGGCGATCATCAACCGCAAATTCAAGGTCTGCAATGATCTGCGCATAAACTTCCGCTTCTGTGCTGCGTGAAACTTGTGTTACTGACGGATCGGTAGAACTTGAAGGTGACGTAATTAAGGGAACTCCGCCAAACATTTTTACCAGATTGTAGTAATGAAATGCCCTTAAGAAAGAAGCTTCACCTAAAATCTGCGCTCTGCGATTCCCTTCGTCCAGCTTGCTGTCGTTTATTAGAGGAACTTTTTGAAGCACTGTATTGGCTTTCAAGATTGCATTGTACATCTGACTCCAGTTGTTAAATAACCGGCCATTGGTTGGAACAATCTTCAGATCCTCAACCGCATAGATGTTAATATCATCACCGCCTGAGTAGTGATTATCAGAAATCACATCATTAAAGATCACGTTATCCCAGATGTAATACTCCTGGGAAAATGAATCATAGATGCCGATCAACGCAGCTTCAGCATCGGAGGCTGAACTGTACGCATTTTCAGCCGTTGAGCTGGAGATCGGTTTCAAGTCAAGAAAATCCTCGCAGGATGACATGGCTGCCAGAAGGATTATGCAAATAGAGATATGTTTGAATTTCATAATGGCTCGTTATTAAAATGTCAGGTTAACTCCACAGATCAGGTTTCGGGTTTGTGGGTAAGTTCCAAAGTCCACACCCTGAATAACATTGTTTCCGCCAAAGGCGTTTACTTCCGGATCGTATCCTTTATATCCGGTTATGGTAAACAGGTTCTCACCGGTTATATAAATTTTAGCGATGCTGATCTTTGCTTTTGATAATAGCTCGGAAGAGAAATTGTAGCTAAGCGTAATCGCTTTTGCTCTGAGATAAGAGCCATTTTCAACAAAGCGCGATGAGATGCGTGAATTGCTTTGATCGTTCGGAGATGATTTAGGAATGCTCGTTACATCACCCGGCTGTCTCCAGCGATTGACCACACTATGAAGCTGATTTTTCGGATCCGTCATGCTTTCTCCTTCAAGGCGCGTCATGTTAAACACATCGTTTCCTTGCGAGCCTTGTAAGAAAATACTCAATGAAAAATTTTTGTACGATAGCGTGTTAGTCATACCGTAGATGAAATCCGGGTTTGGATTTCCGATGAAACGTTTGTCGGTATCCGAAGAAGGATTGAAGGTACTTTCTCCATTCTTGTCGATGTAGTACAGATTACCGGTTGCCGGATCAACTTTTCCGGCTACATAGCCATAGAACAGTCCAAGCGGCTTGCCTTCAACAGATAAGCTTGTGTTATCGCGTGCAGCAACGCTTCCACCAAAGATCTGGCTTCCAATAATATCAACAACTTTATTGCGGTTAAACGAGATGTTGAAGTCCGTCTGCCACTGAAGATCGCCTCTCAGGTTTTGGGAAGAAACCTGAAACTCCAATCCTTTATTCTGGATCTTTCCTACGTTTTGTAAGCCGGTATCAAACCCGGTTGATCTTGGAATCGGAACATACAGCAAGAGATTTGACGTGTTCTTGATATATGCATCGAATGAGAATGTGATCCGTGATTCGAGTACGGCTACATCCAGACCAATGTTTGTTTGTTCCGTACTTTCCCACTGCAAATCGTTGTTTTGGATCGTTGACGGGTAGTTACCCGGATAGATTGTTCCGCCAATCGGGTAGTTTGCACCAATCCCTACAAGGCCGAGGTATGCATAAGGTCCGATGTCGTTACCAACCAGTCCCCAGCCCACGCGTAATTTCAAATCGTTTATGTATGGTACATCCTGGAAGAATTCTTCGTTCGAAATTCTCCAACCCACGGATGCTGATGGGAAGTAGCCCCAGCGCTTGTTCGGTCCGAAAGCTGAAGAAGCATCTGCCCGGAAATTAGCAGTTAGCAAATATCTGGATTTGTAATCATACGTTATGCGGCTGATTACTGACGCATTTGATTTTTCAGATTTATCATTTGATGCGGCTACCAATGTTGCTCCCGCATTTGCAGTGGGGATTGCATCAGTTGAGAATCCATTGGTTTCAACCGAGTTGTTTTCCCAACGATACTTCTGAAGAACCATACCCACTAATCCTGTGAAGTTATGATCGCCAATATTTTTTTGATAGGACAAGGTGTTATCAAAAATGTAGTAGTTAGTGAGATTGGTGGAGTTTCGCGCAATACCCTGTTTCACTCTTCCATACCCGGTTCTGAATGGATCCAAAAAATAATCGTATACGGAGAAGATGTTATCAATACCCAGGCTGCTTCTGAATTTCAGATCAGGCATGAGATAGGCTTCTGTATAAACGTTTCCAAGGATACGTTGGGTTTTATAGCCACGATCTGCTCCGTCAGTTCCGGAAAGCGGGTTCTCCCAATCCTGAAACGGGTTACGTGTAAATGTTCCGTTTGCATTATAAACTCCAATGTTAGGCGGGGTGGAGATCATCCCAAGAATAA
>CAZHQP010000062.1:0-11319 GCA_964534735.1 uncultured Roseivirgaceae bacterium | reverse complement strand
GTCGAGCTTGGTCAGATGTCGACCGGGATCAGTGAAAAGGATGATGAGTTCTTCGTGCGGATAACACAATGCATCGAAAAACATTTGAGCGAATCAGAGTTCAGTGCTGATACCATTGCCGATGAGGTAGGCATGAGCAAAGCCTCACTTTATAAAAAAGTCAAAGCAACCGTTGGTCTTACCCCGCATGGACTGATCAAACAGTACCGGTTGCGGAAAGCAGCTGATCTTCTGAAAAACTCTACCATGAGCGTTTCCGAGGTAATCTATGAAACAGGCTTTAACAGCCGGTCATATTTCTACAAATCATTTAATGAAATGTTCCATTGCCACCCGAAAGACTTTGGCGGGGCCAAAACGGGATAATTTTCTCCTTTTTCACTATTTTTGCGAATCACTCAGGCTGCAGGTGCAGCCTTTATTTTTATCAAAAGTCAGATCATGAAAATTGCAAAAGACAAAGTAGCTGCTATTCATTATACATTAACGGATAACAAAGGCACGGTGCTCGACAGCAGCAAAGGCCGCGAGCCGTTGTATTACATCCAGGGTATTGGTAACCTGATTCCGGGTATGGAAGAAGGCCTTGAAGGGAAATCGAAAGGCGATAAGTTCGTCATCAAAGTAAGTCCTGAAAAAGGCTATGGCGTGCGTGACGACAAGCAAATGCAGAAAGTACCGCGCTCTGCCTTTGGCGGACAGGATGTAAAAGTGGGTATGCAGTTCTCCGCAGGTGGCAATCACGGCTCACAGGTTGTTACCGTAACAGAAATAGGATTGGATACCGTTACCGTGGATGCCAATCATCCGCTGGCCGGAGTCGAACTGAATTTTGACGTTGAAGTAATGGAAGTACGCAACGCAACTGCGGACGAGCTGGCACACGGTCACGTGCACGGTCCGGGCGGACATCATCATTAATTTGAAACAGATTTTATTATAAAACCCTGCTTTTAGCGGGGTTTTTGCTTTTTCCGCAGAAAAAACCCTCTTACAAAATTGCGCAACCAAATAATTGCGTATATATTTGCAACCATATAGTTGCATAATATGAAAGCCAGACGCGATGTTTTCCAGGCCATAGCCGATCCTACCCGCAGAGGAATTTTGCTCCTCATTGCTGCCCAGGCCATGACGCCTAATGCACTGGCTGAAGAATTTAAAACCAGCCGGCAAGCCGTTTCCAAGCACATTCAGATCCTGACCGAATGTGAACTGGTGAAGCAGGAGCAAAAAGGAAGAGAGATTTACTACCACATTAATGCAACCAAAATGGATGAAGTGGATAAATGGATTGAGAAGTTCAAAAAGATCTTTGAAACTCAATTCAATCAACTAGATGATGTATTAGCAACCATTAAAAAACATAAAAAATGAGCAGTAATTTATTATTTGACTTTACAGTTGACAAGCCTGCAAAAATGGTATTCGTAACCCGTGAATTTGATGCGGACATTTCACTGGTATGGGATGCCTTTACCAAAGCGGAGATTATTGATCAATGGATAGCACCCAAACCCATGACTGCCAAAACGAAATACCAGGATTTCAAAGTTGGAGGCAAAAGATTTTATGCCATGATAACCCCTGAAGGACAGGAGCGCTGGGCCCTGCAGAAATATACTTCGATTACGCCCAAGACCAATTTCAAAATGGACAATGCGTTTTCAGACAAAGATGAAAACCTTGAATTGCCCGGCTCTGAATGGGATCATACCTTCAGTGAAAAAGATGGAAGAACAACCGTTAATATTTCCATTTATAACGAATCTCTTGAAAGAATGGAGCGGGTACTGGACGGCTTTACACAAGGAATGAAAATGTCGTTAGTTAATCTGGAAAATCTATTGGAATCGCAAAAGCACTCAGGATCATCCAAAAAATAATTTTTTTTTAAAATTTTATAGCACACTAAATAATTTAAAAGATATGGCACTTATAAATCCTCACATTAACTTTAATGGAAATGCTGAAGAAGCATTCACTTTCTACAAATCAGTATTTGGAGGAGAGTTCACAAAGGTTATCCGTTTCAAAGATCTCGCGAGTTCCGGATTCCCGGTATCAAAAAAAGAAGAAAATAAAATTATGAACATCGCTTTGCCCATTGGTAAAAGTATGCTGATGGCCAATGATGTTCCGGAAGCTATGGGAAGAACTAATGAAAATGAGAACCGGAGTAAAATTGTAATAAGCGCAGAAAGCAAAGAAGAAGCAGATAAATTATTTAATGGCCTTTCGGTAGGAGGAGAAATAGAAGGGCCTATTGGTGACAGTCCCTGGGGTACCTATTTCGGTTGTTTTAGAGACAAATACGGCATTGAATGGATCGTTGAATTTTCACAAAACTAAAAAGCATTTAAGGGCTGATCGGTCACATCAATAAACTAAATTTAAAATAGCCTTATGAAAAATTCTCTCAAAGCACATAATTCTTTTAGCATAATACTCCTCTCACTAATCGCAATTACAGGTATGTCAACTCCGTCAAATGCACAGCTCAAGCCTTCCAGCAGTGGTTATGCTCCTGTTAAGGGCACTAAAATTTACTACGAAGTATATGGCGAGGGCATGCCTATCGTTTTATTGCATGGTGCATTTTACACAATTGATTTGAACTGGGCAGAGTTAATACCCGAGTTGTCCAAGACCCGGAAAGTAATTGCCATTGAAATGCAGGGACATGGACATTCGCCATTTTCAGATCGGGAATTATCCATCACTTCGTTAGCAGATGACGTAGAGAAAGTAATGGACCACCTGAAAATAGACAGTGCAGATGTGGCCGGATTCAGCATGGGTGGCTCTGTCGCTTACCAGTTTGCGGTGCAAAGTCCCAAACGGTTAAGAAAATTAGTGATCATTTCTTCTACCTATAAAACCGATGGCTGGCTACCGATTGTAAATGGCGGATTTGAAGACTTCAAACCTGATTTTTTTGATAACACACCATTAAAAACTGCCTACGATGCGGTGGCGCCTGATAAAACAAAATGGAGAAAATTCCTGGCACAAATGTTTGTGTTCGCCAAGGTTCCCTTTAACGTAGGTGACCCGAATATCGCTAAGCTTACTGCCCCGGTATTGATTATTGCCGGTGATAATGACGGAACAGATAAAATAGAATTGATGAAAACGTATCAACTGCTGGGAGGCGGTGTTTCTGCCGACCTGCAGCCAATGCCAAAATCGCAGTTAGCCATCCTTCCTTCACAGGGACATGTAAGCGTGATGATGCAAACGGAAACGATTGTGAATTACATGAATAGTTTTTTGAAATAACATGATGGCTACAAACCTGTAGTGAACCTCGGGACAGGAAATCTCCAATTTTACATTTAATATGACGCTGCAAAAACAAATTAAAGGGTACATTTCCAGTCAGCCTGAAGCAAAGCGTAATGATTTGGAAACTTTGCATCGTCTTATTTTAAAGAATAGGCCGGGATGTAAGCTATGGTTTAATGATGGTAAAAACAGTGAAGGTAAGGTTGTGGCCAATCCGAATATTGGATATGGATCTTACACGATTCACCATGCGGATGGAACAAAAAGACCGTTCTATCGGATTGGATTAAGTGCAAACAAAACCGGAATTTCTGTTTACATTCTTGGGTTAACTGACAAAACCTTCCTCGCCAAAGCGTATGGAAAATCCCTTGGCAAGGCGAGCGTAACCGGGTATTGTATCCGGTTTAAAGTTGTTAGCGATATTAACACCGATGTGCTCGAAACCGCAATTCGGTATGGATTTGATGCTCCGGACGAAATGGTGGATCTGGTAAAAATGAAATAGCATCAAATAATCCTTAAGGGATATTTTACTATGCTATGAAGTCTCACGACCGGATGCGTAACTTGGAAGCATAATTCTCCGTATGCCTACGCTTGTCCGAACCACCTCCGGAAATCCGGATTTTATTTCGCTCGTCCGCCTGTTAGATGCTGACCTTGCCAAGCGTGATGGAGAAGAACATTCCTTCTATGCCCAGTTCAACAAAATCGCCAAATTAAAATACGTTGTCGTGGCATATACAAATTCACAACCTGTAGGATGTGGCGCTATTAAAGAACAGGCCCCCGATGCGATGGAAGTAAAACGGATGTATGTTTTACCTGAAAGCCGGAAAAGCGGAATTGCGACATTAATTCTTACTGAACTCGAACATTGGGCACATGAGTTAGGATATCCGAAGTGCGTACTCGAAACCGGAAAACGCCAGCCTGAAGCAATCGCCCTGTATGAAAAAAATGGATTTAAAATCGCTCCGAATTACGGGCAGTATATTGGTGTCGAGAACAGCGTATGCTTTGAAAAAGTCTTAAAATAAAAAGCCGTCATTCTTTGCTTTCGCTTAGAATAACGGCTTTAAAATTATTAACGTTAATTAATCCATTCCGCCTTTGCGTATCGGGCTTCTTTGCTCAGGCCATTTGCCCGGTTCGCCCGTTCTGCCATTGATTGGCAACACGCTTTTCTCACGCGATGTCTTGTTTGGATCTTCACATGCCTGATAGACAAGAATGGCAGCGAGGATGGCGTTGTTGCGCACATCATCAAACACGATCTTGTCGTACGTATCCATGTTGGTGTGCCAGGTGTATGTTCCGTAATCCCAGCTGAGTGAGCTTAAGGAAAATCCGGGTGCACCCGCAGCAACAAACGAAGCAAAGTCCGATCCGCCTCCGCCCGGACTGCCCGGGAAGGTTGTTTCCAGATCAACTTTATATTCTCGAGGAACTTTTGACAACCAGCGGCTGATATACTCGTAAGAATGCAAATATCCTTGTCCGGAGATAGAAGTTACACGGCCCGTTCCGTTATCCTGGTTAAACAATGCCTGTAAATTCGCAACAATGTCTTTATGATCTTCCACAAATGCACGCGATCCGTTCAAGCCCTGCTCCTCGCTGCCCCAATGGCCCACCAGGATTGTTCTCTTTGGATTTGGATACACAGCTTTCAGAATACGCATTGCTTCCATCATGACCAATGTTCCGGTTCCGTTATCGGTAGCGCCTGTTCCGCCATCCCATGAATCGAAGTGTGCAGAAAGCATTACGTATTCATTTGGGTTGGTTGAGCTTTTAATTTCTGCAACCGTATTAAACGTTGGTGTAACACCGGTTTCTTTAGAGTCCGCACGAACACTGATCTTCGTTGGCTTTCCGGATTCTGTTAAGCGATATAGTAAGCCGTAATCTTCCAGCATTAAATCAATGGTAGGAACTTTCCTGGTTCTCGCACCAAAGATCTTATTCGCACCCGGCCAGCGAGACCAATAGCACATAACAATACCTGCTGCGCCAGCATTCTCCAATGCAACCGGAAGCGTGGCATTCGTCTTATTGGTTTTCTTGATCCGCTCGGTCCACGCATCAGTTTGGGTTTGACGGTCCTTCTTCATTTTTTCAAAGGATTCTTTCGTACCAAATTTTTCCCAGTTCTCATCGTTCCGGCCGGTCGGCTGGTTCATTGAGATCATTACGAATTTACCTTTCACGCTTGGCAGCCATTTCTGGAAAGCGATAGAATCTGCAAATTCAGGAATGATTACAACATCTCCGGTTACAGTTTTCCCTTTTGTGCCCGGGCTCCACGCAAGCTGCGTTCCTGCCAAAGATTTTATCCAGGGCGATACCATATCAATGTGTGTAACACCACGCTCCCATCCGCGCCATTCACCCCACTTCTCATTGCGTGCCGGAATGTTCCAGCTTGTATACTTGGCCACAGCCCAGTCGTGAGCCTGCTGCATTTTAGGCGATCCTACTAACCGCGGGCCTACGCCATCCATCAGCTCGTGCCCAAGCTTTTCAAGCTGTGAGTTTGTAGTTGCTTCTTTGATGATTGCTTCAACAATCGGGTCTTTCGGAGCCTGTGGTGGCGGCCCGCCCGGTTGTGCAAATGCTGTGCTGCATACAAGCAACAGCATGATTTGAAGTAAGGTTAATTTTCTCATGATTTCAGGTTTTTTCCAGTGAGCTAAAATAAGTTAAGCAGATTAAATGATCCGGGCTTTTCCAGCGTAGGCTGTATTGTTTTTTGTGCGGTAATCAGGCATTAAGTGCCTTTATAATTTGCTCCGTATGTTCACCAAAATGCGGGGGCGGAAGCAATTGAAGAGGTGCATCATTATTTCCTTTTGCTACAAAGGTTCTTACACCGCGGAGTGAATCTGCTTGCATCAATAGTTCTTTGGCGGCTTGCATTTCAAACACCTCCTTAACATTCTGAATAATGCCCGCAGGAATTTTAAGCTTATGAATTTGCAGGAATAATTCACTTGCTGTTAGTTTGCGGATCGCAGTCGCCAGCATTTCGTTCATCTCTACACGGTTCTCAATCCTCCGGTGATTGGTGGAAAATTTATTTTCAACTATTAGTGCATCAATCTTGAGAATACGGAGCAGATCAAAAAATTGCCGGTCGCTGCCTACAGCCAGTAAGATCCGTTTGCCATCTTTAGTCTCGAACGATTCGCCATACGGTGCAATGTTCGGATGCAAAGATCCCTGACGCGAGGGAAGTTTGTTCGCCACCAGCCAGTTCGTTGCCTGGTTGGTTAACGAAGATATAGCTGTATCCAGTAACGATACTGCCACAAAGCTTCCTTCACCCGACCGTTCACGTTTCAGCAAGGCAATTAATAAAGCTTCCTTCAGCTGATGTCCTGCCAGCACATCAATCAATGCAACCGGCATTTTGATTGGCAGTCCACTCTTCTCTCCATTCAGATCCATAAAGCCTGACTCAGCCTGAATGACGGCATCATATCCCACGCGCTCATTGTCAGATCCATAACCGGTAACCTGACCATAGATTAATTTCGGATTACTAATCTTCAATTGATCATACGACACACCAAGTTTCTCAGCATCACCGGGCTTGTAGCTGGCAACGATCACATCCGATTTAGCAGCAAGCTTTTGAACAATCGCCCGACCTTCGGATGTTGTCAAGTCAATGGCAACTGATTTCTTACCCCAATTCACCGAGCAGAAGTAGGCCGAGCGATCATCGGTCAGCTCTCCGTTGCCGCGCCAGGTACGTGTGACATCGCCACCTGTTTTAAGGTTCTCTACCTTGATTACCTCAGCGCCTAATTCAGCAAAAAATTGTCCTACACCGGGACCTGCCAGGACTGATGCAAGCTCTAATACTTTTAATTCTTTCAGCATGAAAGTTTCCTAATGAATGCGTAAAACGAACAGCGAAAATAGAATCATTTGTCGCATTTTTGTGTTCTGGTTCAATCAAAACCCTTGTCCATGCGTTTTTTAGGCATTTTTATTCTCGTTTTAGCCGCGTTCTCCTGTTCAAAGCCAGCAGAGCTCAAAACCGGTATGTGGCGGGGAGTACTTGAGATCCAGGGACAAGAGCTGCCTTTTAATTTCAGGGTTGCAAAAGATTTCTCCGAAAGCTTTGATGCTTACCTCAAAAATGCCGGTGAAGAACTATTGCTGGATGAGATCTCGTTTGTCGGAGATTCAGTTAATATAGTACTCCATGTGTTTGACGCACAGCTGCGCGCGGCCGTAAGTGAAAACTCGCTGAACGGATTCTTTACCTTAAACTACAACCCGTCTTACAAAGTGCCCTTCAAAGCAACGTATGGTGAGGATTTCAGGTTTAAGCCGGCTGATACAACTTCTACCGCTGGTGATTTCTCCGGAACATACCAGGTTGTTTTTGTAAATGAAGTTGATACAACTCAATCTATCGGGATTATTAACCAGAAAGGTAACTACGCAACCGGCTCATTCCTGACAACCACCGGAGACTATCGATACCTGGAAGGTGGAGTATTTAACGACACACTTTTCTTAAGCACGTTTGATGGCAATCACGCGTATCTTTTCAAAGCAGTAAAAAAGGATTCTGTATTAGCCGGAGATTTTTGGTCGGGGAAATCGTACCATCAATCGTGGACAGGTGTTAAAAATGAAAAAGCTTCACTGCCCAACGCTGAATCATTGACGTCTTTAAAACCGGGCTATGAAAAGCTTGTGTTCAGCTTTCCCGATCTGAACAATAAACCGGTAAGTCTGTCGGATCAACGCTTCAAAAACAAAGTGGTTATTGTACAACTTTCAGGAACCTGGTGTCCGAACTGCATGGATGAAACAAAATTTCTTTCACCGTGGTACGACAATAATAAAAACCGCGGAGTGGAAGTGCTGGGCCTCGCATTTGAACGGAAGCCCGATTTCAATTATGCCGTTGAGCGTGTTAATAAAATGAGGGCAAAATGGGGCGTCAATTACGATTTTCTAATTGCAGGTGTTGATGATAAAACAAAAGCGTCCGAAGCGCTTCCTGCATTGAATACGATCGCTGCTTTCCCGACCACCATCTTTATTGGTAAAGATGGAAAGGTTAAGCACATTCACACAGGCTTTGAAGGACCGGGAACGGGAGCTTACCACGAACGCTGGAAGCAGCGCTTTAACGAAATTGTGAATGAATTATTAGCGGAAGATTTAAAAACCGAAAAATAATTATCACGTTGAGCTTGTCGAAACGTAGTTAAATAACCAGTCTTCAACAGACTCAGACTGACAGCACAAAATGAAAAAAAGAGTAGTAGTCGGACTATCAGGAGGAGTAGACTCCAGTGTAACAGCGTACCTGCTGAAAGAGCAGGGTTATGACGTTATCGGGATGTTCATGAAAAACTGGCATGACGATTCGGTTACCATCAGTACTGAATGCCCATGGCTTGACGACAGCAACGATGCCATGATTGTTGCGCAGCATTTGGGCATTCCTTTCCAGGCGATCGACTTAAGCGTTGAGTATAAAGAGCGAATTGTCGACTACATGTTTGCCGAATACCAACGTGGCAGGACTCCAAACCCGGATGTATTGTGTAATCGGGAGATCAAGTTCGATATCTTTTTAAAAGCGGCTGTTAAGCTTGGTGCAGATTATGTGGCAACCGGCCACTACGCGCGAAGAGAGGAGATTGAAGTGAACGGGGAAAAAGTTTATCGCCTGCTTGCGGGAAAAGATCCCAATAAAGATCAAAGCTATTTCCTTTGTCAGCTTACGCAGGAACAACTTTCAAAAGCACTCTTTCCCGTTGGGGAATTGCTGAAACCGGAAGTACGCGAGATTGCCAAAAAAGCCGGTCTCGCCACCGCAGAGAAAAAAGATTCGCAAGGTTTGTGCTTTATCGGGAAAGTTCACCTCCCCGATTTTCTACAGCAACAATTGTTACCCAGGAAAGGTAAAGCAATCGAAATTGCTGCAACCGCAGATATCTTTAAAAATGGAACAAGTGATGATAGTCTTGAGCATTTGACTGAATCATTTGTATATAAGCCACAACTTGGAAACGTGATTGGTGAGCATAACGGTGCGCACTATTATACCATTGGTCAACGTAAAGGTCTGCACATTGGTGGCAAGCCCAAGCCGATGTTCATCATCGGAACGGATACCGACACCAATACCATTTACATGGGTATGGGTGAAGATCATCCCGGCCTTCACCGCAAAGGGTTATTCATTCCTGCTGCTGACGAGCATTGGGTGAGAACTGATCTTGCATTAGCAGTCGGTGAAAGCAAAGATTACCTTGCCCGAATTCGTTACCGTCAAAAGCTAGAGTCATGTACGCTTCACAAAAAAGAAGAGGGGCTTTACATTATTTTCGACAGACCACAGAAAGCTATCACTCCCGGTCAGTTCGCTGCGTGGTATGAAAATGATGAGCTGATTGGATCCGGAGTAATAAGTTAATCGTTCTTTAACGCTTTTCTCAATGCGCTTGCTTCCGAATAGCCCAGCATCCGGGCAACTTCACGGACGCTTGATCCTTGTTTTTTAAGAAGCAGCATGGCCATCTCCTTTCTGAGATTCAATGACAGCTCACGATAGCTTGTTCCTTCCTCATTCAGTTTACGCTGAAATGTACGTGCACTCATGTTTAACCGTGCAGCAAGGGTTGCAGCCGGCACAATCTGACCCTTGAATTCCTGCATAAGAATCCGCTTTATCTGATCAGAAAGTGAATCTTTACGGATACGTTTTTCTGCTTTTTCCCGAATGATCTTATCAAATAGTGAAAAAAGCGATTGATCATAGCTGGTGACTTTGCTGTTGAGGTCAGACGTTTTAAATATCAATGCATTCCTTTGTTTCAAAAAGTTAACTGCACCAAAGACACGTTCATACTCGCTTTTTGATTTAGGCCTCGTAAAAGAAAGGTCTGCCTGAATCGGGTTAACACGTTTTCCGGAAAGTAAATAGAAAACACTTAATGTACCCGCCATCGCCTGCTCCACAGCTTGTCGGGCAGAGAGCTCCGAAACGCTAATCCAAAGCCTTGCGGGTTCATATCCTAAAATGGTTTGGTCAGTTGCTGATTCAATAGAATATGTGAACATATCTGTTGCGACCTCTGCATGTTTACAAACCTGCTGATAAGCCGTTAACAAATCCGGACTGCTTTGCATAAGGTGTCCGATCAAACCGAGAATTGATGGTGTTGCAGTTTCTCCAAGATGCAGGCCTAGCAAAGGATCGCGTGTAGCGGTTACTGAAAACTCCCAGGCACGGTATGCCTTTTCAAAGTCAACTGATTTTTCAGAATCATTTAACTCTTCAATAGGTATAGCAAGCTTTTGACAGAGATCAATCAGGCTGGCCCCGCGCGAAGCAGCACCATATAAGATATCCCGGATGATGGGCATGTGTGCAAACATGATGGCGCAAAATATCCCTTTTTTGGCATAAAGTATTCATCCATGCTAGTGAATGACTCCGTTTCTTACAATAAAAAAATATGACACATAAAAGAATTACCCAGGTATTCCTGGCACTCATGGCGCTGGCCTTTTGCAAAGCAGGTTTAGAAGCATTGCTAACACCACAGGCTGTTTTATCTAATGTGGGCATTGAGCTGAACAATGCCAGCGCATTAAGCTCAATGCGCGCGGTGTATGGCGGGATGCATCTCGTATTCGGACTTTTTTGTGCATGGGGAATTTTTAAGAACCCAGCCAATTCTTTAATACTTGTAATTCTCTATACCACTGGGTTTGTTGGCGGACGCCTGATCAGTCTGGGAATTGATGGAACTCCGAATTCATTTGTAATTACCTGGCTGGGAACAGAGTTATTTTCACTAATTGTGTCAATCACACTATTGTTGCTGTTGCGGAACCAATCAATTCAAAAGCCTGACAGCAAAGCCCAGGATTGAGATCAACAGGCAAAGTGGCGTAAAATATTTTATGTCTTGTATGGCGAATACCGAAGTCTTCAGCTTCTTAAACAGACCAACATACTTAAACTCACCAATTGCGCGA
>CAZHQP010000061.1:0-11335 GCA_964534735.1 uncultured Roseivirgaceae bacterium | reverse complement strand
AGATCCCGGGAAGCACGGCATGCGCGATAGCGTCACCAATAAGTGAACGTTTATTTAAAAAGGTAAATGTTCCGACTATGGCAGAGCTTGCCGTAAGCAGCACAGAGCCTATTACAACATACCGGATGTTCGGATCGCTAAAGGAAAAGAATTCAACGAGTGAGTTCATATCTTCTTTTCACGGTTTGGAAAGCTCTTTCTTCGTATCAGATCGCCCACATCAGCCAGAAGTGTAAGCTTGCCGCCATACGTTTCCTGCAGATTTTCCTGGGTAAACACCTCTTCAGCAGGGCCGCTGGCAATCAACCGGGTATTGAGCATTATTACCCAGTCGAAATAGGTTTTAACGGATTGCAGATCATGATGCACCACCACAACAGTTTTACCTGCTTTGGTCATGTCTCGCAAGAGTGTAATAATTGTTTTTTCAGTTGCTGCATCTACTCCTGCAAACGGCTCATCCATAAAATAAATGTCAGCTTGCTGAGCGAGTGCACGGGCGAGAAAAGTTCGTTGCTGCTGCCCGCCAGAAAGCTGTGAGATCTGTCGGTTAGCAAACGCTTCCATGCCAACTTTTTTTAAACATTCAAGGGCAACATCGCGGTCTGCTTTTCTCGGACGCTTAAATAACCCAAGCTTTGAATACCGGCCCATTAAAACCACATCCATAACTGAAGCTGGAAAATCCCAGTCGACTGATTCACGTTGGGGCACATAACTAATTTTACTCCGAACTTCATCGAGTGACTGATCGAACAGCTTTGCATAACCACTGCTGAGCGGAAGCAACCCCATAACAGATTTGATCAGCGTTGATTTACCGGCACCATTCGGCCCCACAATGCCAACGATCTTTCCCTGCGGAATGGTGAGATCAATATTCCATAACACCGGTTTTCGGTCGAACGCAACAGTAAGATCGTGGACTTCAAGTGCGGGTGTTTTTAATTCAACTGCCATACGCGGATGACTTAAATAGATTAGTAAGATCGTTTATCGATAAGGTTGTAAAATCGGCAGCGGTTAGGTCAGCGTGCGAAAGCTCGGCATCAGAATGTGTTGTTGTTATACCGATCACTTTACATCCGGCACGTTTGCCTGATTCAACTCCGGCAAGCGAATCTTCAATCACGATACAATCGGCAGGATGAAAGTTTAATGCTTTTGCAGCTTTTAAATAGATCTCCGGATTGGGTTTGCCAATCGTTACATATGTTTCATCGAGCACCGTGTTAAAATATTTTTCAATACCGGTATGCTTAAAAACAAAATCAACATTGGCGCGTGGGGCAGAGGTGCCGATTGCTTTTGGGATATTGTGTTCCTCAAGCATATTCAGGAATGCGGTCAAACCGTTCAGCAGCCTGGCATCGGGCTCATAGATATCTCTGAAGAGTTGCTCTTTCTCATCCGCATATATCTTGAGTTGTGCATCTGAAATATCCTCTCCAAACAAATGACGGATCCATTCTTTATTAGTCCGGCCCCAGATGTACTTTTTCATCTCATCATCTGATAAGCGCTTGTTGTATGTATCACAAAACTGAAGAATAGCTTTTTTGTGTGCGGGATTGGTGTCAACAATAACCCCATCCATATCAAATAATACTGCGAATTTTTTCATTCTTACTTTAAAGCGGTTACAATCAGGTTTACATTAGCGCTTACCATTCCTAAATAATTCCCTTCGGGTGTGCCGGCTGTACCCATGGCATCGGAATACAAGCTGCCGCCAATCTTTACATTCCAGCCTTTCTGATTGCATCCCTCCACCACTGCATTGATTGATTTTTGCGACACCGAAGTCTCAACAAAGATGGCCTTGATCTTTCGGGAGATAATAAAGTTGACCAGTTCGGTTACGTCTTTCAATCCAAACTCTGAAACCGTAGAGATTCCCTGTAAACCCCGGACTTCAATCCCGTAAGCGTCACCAAAATAACCAAACGCATCATGTGCGGTTATCAACACTCGTTGTTCTGCTGGTATTTGTAACAGCTGCTGCTTGACAGAATTATGCAGCGAATCCATTTTCAACAAATAGGCTTTCGAATTTGATTCGTAAAGCGGAGTTGATACAGAATCATACTCGATCATGAAACCGGTTACAGCTTTTACAGCTTCTTCCCAAAGCTTCACATCAAACCAGATGTGCGGATCGTGCAGATTATCGAAACCTGAAATCGTTCTTAAGCGGGATTCGGGAATATCTTTTGACACAGCAATTACCGGTTTCAGATGACCAAGTTTCTCAAATACTTCACCCATCTTTCCTTCCAGATGAAGGCCATTGTAGAAAACAATGTCGGCTGAGGTAAGCTTCTCCAGATCACCCTGGGTTGCTTTGTACAGGTGCGGATCAACACCGGGTCCCATCAATGCAATCACTTCAGCTTGATCACCAACTACATGCTCAACCGCATCCCTGATCATACCCGTAGTGGTTACAATTTTTAATTTTCTGTTCCCGACAGGCTGACCTTTTTTATCTGCGCATGACGTTAACAAAATTAAAACAGAGCATATGATGTGAATGAATTTTATCCGTATAAGCTTTTCCATATTCTTTTATGGGGTTACTAAAATGTTCTGTGATGCTTCTTTTGAAATAAAAACCTTCTTTTTTCCATCGATCATAATTTCGATAGACCCGTCAAACTCAGCTTTATCGAGAATCGAAAGCCTGGCGCCAATGTAAACTCCAATCTTGCTAAGATATTGAAGAAAGGATGAGCTTTCCTTAACGTTCACTGCCTGAACAACTACTGTCTTTTTACCCGGCACATCACAGAGCTGGATTTGTTGACCGGTATGGATCTTGCCATTCTTGTCGGGAATAGGATGACCGTGCGGATCAGCAATCGGGAACTCCAAAAATTCGTCAAGCTTTTCAATGAGGAGCGGAGATTGGATGTGCTCAAGCTGCTCGGCAACTTCATGCACCTGATCCCAATGAAAGTGGAGTTTTTGAACCAAAAATGTTTCCCATAACCGGTGCTTGCGAACGATGGTCAGGGCATCAGCTTTACCCTGCTTGCTGATGGTAACGCCATAATATTTTTCGTAAGTGATTAATTTTTTAACCGACAGCTTCTTCACCATATCGGTTACAGAGGCCGGCTTCGTATTCATGGCTTCGGCAAGCTCATTAGTCGTGACCGATTTGCCACCGCCATTCGATAGGTGATAGATGGCCTTGAGGTAATTTTCTTCTGTAAGACTCAGCATAGCGCACGAATATAACAACGGGTAAATTTAAAAAGTTTAGACCAGTCTAAAAAATTATTTAAACGTATTCCTAACCTTTTAAAAGGCTGATAAGCCTCCGGGATCCTTCCTCCCAATAGAGTGAGGCCGGTGTATTGAATGCAAATGTTGAGGTTGCCAGTTGTTCATCCAATTTTCGGTAATCCACGGGCTCATGTAAAACAATTCCTGCATTGTATTCCTTAATCAATCGGGTTGAAGCTTCCGTATGAGAAATTACAATCGGCAATTGAAGCGCCAGATATTCATACAGCTTCGTTGGAATGGAGCTTTCAGTTGCAGGGTTATGCGGATATATATGATGATGCCTGATCCGGCACGACTGATCTCGGCAAGAATTTCTGAATGTGGGATAAGCTTACCGCCATCTTTTAAAGTAATAAATGGACATCCATCTGTTTGCGACTTAATTTCCTTCAGAACCTCTGGTCGTGCACAATATCCGATGATGGTTAGTGTATATTCGGGATTGATTTTGTAGAGCTCTTTTGTTAATCTGATTGCTTCAAAAACTCCGGTTGTGTGCCCAAGTGTTCCGCTGAACAACATATTATAGTAAGGCTGGTGCACCGTCCTGTGCCTTTCTGCAAGAGTTTTTGGTAATTTGTTTTCCAAAACGGTTGCTGATCTGGCGAACGCCAATTCATCGAGATAGCCTTTCTCGGCAACTAAATACTCGTCAACGAAAGGAGAAAAGACGAATTCGGTGAGTCTTGTAAGAATGGCAAGAACATTCTTTAGAATAGGAGGATAGGCTTCGGTGTGTGATATGTTCCGGTAATAATTCTCAAGCACATCATACACCAGCTTACATTTGAAAAAGATTTTATGAATTACTGTAACGAACAGTAATTCAGGCGTGTTAATAATAATTATGTCGGGCTTTACCTGATTAATTTTTCGGAAGATGATCCACGGAATTATCAGTCTTCTGAGATTTGTCCGGCCAAAATCCGGCAACGGTACCAGCGTAATATTCGGATACCCCGCGCTGCCGGAGGAGGGATACCCGATAATGAAAACTTCATACTCACCTGAAGAAGAAAGGGTATTACCCAACTTCTCAAGCATACGTGTGTCATCTACGGGTTTAAGGACCGAAGCGAGCACAACCTTTCTCCTTTTTATTTCGTGCAACAAGTGCGATTTTTACAGGCTCAAACTAAACACTAAAAATGGAATTAAAACTACTAATTGAAAAGGCATGGGAAGACCGCTCACTGCTGCAGCAAAAAGAAACTGCCCAAGCGGTGCGCGAAGTGGTGGAGCAACTCGACAAAGGAAAGCTTCGCGTAGCCGAACCAACCGGAAATGCCTGGTTAGTAAATGAGTGGATCAAAAAAGCAGTGATCATGTATTTTCCAATTCAGCAAATGGAGACTATCGAAGTAGGGCCATTTGAATTTCATGATAAAATAGCTTTAAAAAGAAACTATAAATCATTGGGAGTGAGGGTAGTACCTCATGCTATTGCGCGTTATGGTTCATATATCAGCAAAGGTGTAATTTTAATGCCATCGTATGTAAATATTGGCGCATATGTAGATGAGGGAACCATGGTTGATACGTGGGCAACAGTTGGCAGTTGTGCCCAGATAGGCAAAAATGTTCACCTGAGCGGTGGTGTAGGCATTGGCGGAGTTTTAGAGCCTGTACAGGCTGCTCCGGTTATTATCGAAGATAATGCCTTTATAGGCTCACGGTGTATCGTGGTTGAAGGTGTTCGTGTGGGCAGGGAGGCTGTGCTGGGCGCTAACGTAGTATTAACGGCCAGTTCGAAGATCATCGATGTTACAGGCGATAAACCTGTAGAATATAAGGGACATGTGCCTGAACGCTCGGTAGTAATTCCGGGATCGTACCCTAAAAAGTTCGGGGCCGGAGAATATTCCGTATCCTGCGCCTTAATTATCGGTACGCGTAAGGAAAGCACCGATAAAAAAACTTCATTAAATGATGCGCTCCGCGAAAACAGCGTATCGGTTTAGAATTACGGCATTATTAAATTTGGCACTTCCTTTGAGAAACCTATCAGGAATGTGTCATATTAGTGCGGCATTCATTTTTTAACATGAAAAAGCTCATTTACGGAATATCTCTTTTTATCGTGTTATGTGCGTTCAAAGCTGACCGGACTGAAGTTTACCCGCGTGTAAAGAACGACAGCTTTACCAAAGGTGAGGTTTTGGATTATAAAATGAGTTATGGAATCTTTACTGTCGGAAGAGGCACAACCCGAATTGATAATAAATATTTCAAGATTAATAACCGCGACTGTTTTAAGGTTGAGGTAAGTGGTAAAACTGTGGGTATGGTTGACTGGGTTGCCGATGTGGATGATCAGTGGGGCGCGTACATCGATACAGCAGCTCTGGTACCGCACATGACCTATCGCAAGATACGCGAAGGAAAATACAAGAAAGATGAAGTAGTAAACTTTGATCACGTTAAGGGACGGATTGAAGCAAAAGTTTTCAGTCATAAAACGGGCAAGTTCAAGGCCCCTGTTTATCATGATGCGCCTAAGTATGTACGCGATCTGATCTCAGGATTTATGTATATGCGCACACAGGACCTCAGTAAAGTGAGGATAGGCGATACCGTAACGGTTTCAGGTTTTTTTGAAGATTCGGTCTACAATCTTAAAGTAATTTTTAAAGGCCGGGAAACGATCAAAACTAAAGCAGGGAAGTTCAAAGCGCTTAAATTCAAGCCTTCCATGCCGAAGAACTCATTGTTTGATGGTAAAGATTCTATCACAGCGTGGTTCTCCGATGATAAGAACCGCATCGTGTTGAAAGTGGAAGCCGATATGTTTATTGGCAGCGCAGGGGTTGAGCTCACCGGCTATAAAGGAGTTAAAAACCCCCTCAACATCGTTAAGTAGATTATCCGATAATATTATTCTTCTTATATTGGTACACCTAAACCCAGTGTACCATGCTAAAAGAATTCAAAGCGTTCGCCATCAAAGGAAATGTTATTGACCTCGCCATCGGGGTGGTCATAGGCGCTGCTTTCAGCAAGATCATCAATTCATTAATCGAAGATGTAATCACACCCTTACTTTTGAAGCCAGCGCTTGAAGCTGCCAAGCTTACCAAGCTGGAAGAGCTTACCGTATTCGGTACCGTTAAGTATGGCGTTTTTCTTTCCGCCATTATTAACTTTATCATCGTTGCGTTTGTGCTCTTCCTGGTTGTTAAAGGTGTAAACGCTGCCAGGCGAAAACAGGAAGCTGCACCAGCGGCCCCGGCTCCGCCTCCGGAAGATATTAAACTGCTTACAGAGATCAGGGATCTCCTAAAGAAATGATCAACAAAAAACCCGGATTAAGCTTCCGGGTTTTTTGTTTTTAAGTTCTGATAACTGCGTTCGTTGAGCCACCACGTAATCAGCCCGAAGCCAAAGAAGCCCAGGATCATCCAGACAATAAAGCCTGTTATAAATCTTGCAGGCTCGAATGAATAGCCCTCACGGAACAGAATGTAGAATAACTGAATTAATAAATACACGGGGATCGACCAAAATAAAACCCCCATCCGGAATGCGTACATCCATCTTCCCCGCTGACGCTGCTTCTCCCAATAGTCAACAAATGCTTTTTCTTTACCGGTTAGCATATTGATTACTTTTTAAAGCGGGCAGCTACCACCAGTTCTTTGCTTCCTGATGAATACTGATAAAATCCAGACCCGGATTTTATTCCTTTATGCCCCGCCTGAACCATGTTCACTAACAGGGGGCAAGGAGCATATTTTGGATTACCAAATCCTTCATGAAGTACGGTAAGAATGAATAAGCAAACATCCAGACCTATAAAATCCGCCAGCTGTAACGGTCCCATTGGGTGCGCCATACCAAGCTTCATCACGGTATCAATCTCTTCAACTCCCGCAACGCCTTCGTGCAGCGATGAGATTGCTTCGTTGATCATGGGCATCAAAATGCGGTTGGCAACAAAGCCCGGGTAATCGTTTACCTCTACGGGCACTTTATCAAGCTTTTTAGAAAGCTCCATGATGAGAGAGGTGACTGAATCGCTTGTGTTGTAACCGCGAATTACCTCCACAAGCTTCATCACCGGAACCGGGTTCATAAAGTGCATGCCGATTACTTTATCCTGACGGTTCGTTACGGAAGCAATCCGGGTAATGGAGATTGATGAGGTATTCGAAGCAAGTATCGCTTCGGGTTTACAGAACGTGTCCAGATCTTTAAAGATCTTCAGCTTTAAGTCAGCGTTTTCGGTAGCGGCTTCAACAATCAGGTCCGCATCCTTAACTCCGGCTTCTGTTGATGTAAATGTTTTGATATTTGACAGCGAAGTCTGCTTTGCTTCCGCTGTAAGGAGTTGTTTACTTACCTGCCGGTCAAGATTTTTCTCAATGGTAGCAAGTGCTTTCTTCAGTGAGTCTTCCGAAATGTCAATCAGGGAAACCGTGTATCCGTATTGCGCAAATACGTGGGCAATTCCGTTTCCCATAGTTCCTGATCCGATTACTGCAATATTTTTCATAGGATGAATTGAGGATCCAATATTAAATAAAAAAGCCACGCAGGTTGTGCATGGCTTTTCAATATAAATCTAAAATTTATTACTTGGTTGTGTCTGCTGCTGCCGGTGTGCTTTGTACCGGAGCGGGAGCAGCGCTTGTCCCTGCATCTTCGCCCACACGGTCAATCAGTTCGTTACCGGAACTCGTGTTTGGCGTAATCAGGTTTGTAGACAGGCAAAGAACCATAATGGCGATAACAAATCCCCACGTTAATTTTTCTAATAGATCGCCTGTTTTTTTAACACCAATGATGTTGCTGGCACTTGATCCACCCGCCAGGTTTGACAATCCGCCACCTTTTGAATTCTGGGCTAAGACAACCAATACCAGCAAAACGGCAATAAAAATGATGATTCCGACTACGAGATTAAACATAACTACTTCTTCAGGTCCTCAATTTGAGCCGCAAAGTAAGTCTTTTTTTGGGGAAACTTCCAAATCAGCTTCTTAAGAACCTCAATTGCTTTCTCCTTTTTGCCCTGGCGGATCAGGATTTCTACCAGTGTCTCAGAGATCACATTATCTGCAAATTCACCCGTTTTGATCTCGGTAAGGTCACCTGCGGAAGCTATTTCGGCCCGTGATTTCGCAGTGATGCTCGGCTGAGCTTTTATAAACTGGTCGATAATCTCGATCTGCTCTTTGGTTTTTTCGTTTTCAGGAGCGATCCGTTTTTTGGTCGACTTGATCTCTTCAATCAGGGGATCAGCTTTAACTTCGACAACTTTTTTGGGTCGGCCTATTGGCTTCCTGTTTGTTTTCTTCTCAGTTACAGCTTCTTCAACATGCGGAATGCCATGTTCAAAAGCTGTGACCATTTCTTCGAAATTATGCTTGAGTTCGTGTAACCTTTTTAAGTCTTTCAAAACTGCTTCGGCATAATCTACAGAATCCTTTTCGCCCGTTATGCTAATCACCGATACGGATTGACTAACGGGTTCTGAAACGGAAGCTGACTTCACGACAGCAATAACCGGATTGTAGCTATGGTTTTCAGAAATGATCTGCTTAAGCACAGATCTGTCTGTACTATAAACTGCAGCCGATTGAAGCAATACCTGCTGGTTTTGCATTTTGTGATCCTTACTGACACGTGCGGCAAGGGCGTGAAGAACCTGACTGTAAGGATATTGATCGCAAAGTGAGACTATTTCCCTTGCTTCTTCGAAAGAAGAGTCTGTGTAGTGATTCAGCAGATCAGTAAGTTGCTTTTTGTCCACGAGGGCGTTTTTGACCTCCTAAAATAGACTTTTTTTACCAATTGGCAACGGAAGCATTGAAGATGTCCAGGCTGATCTGTGCGAAAATATCGCGGATCAACCCTTCTTCAATGTCGGCCAGGTTCTGGTCGTTGCTGAAATCTTTAAAAAACGAGAAACTTTTATCTTTAAAGCTCATAGTCTCTTCTAACGTGTTGATGTAGTTAACCTTAACTACGATCGTAAGCCGGGTTGAAGATGCGGAATTGATCTGGTTATCACCATTGGTTGCCACCGGTGCAATTGGTGTAACACGATAGTCAGTCAACACGCCTTCAAGTGTAAGTTCACCGTTGCTTTGAACAATGCTGATGTTTGAGTTTTGGATAAAATAATCCTTCAACCGGTTGGTAAACGTTTGGCCCAGGTTGGCCGGCCCCAGATCGGTGTTGTTATAAAATTCTTCTATCGTAATCGTCTTTGCCGGTGTGGCTGTGCCCTGAAAAGAATAACTCACCCCACAGGATGTATTGATAAGCATGCAAAATCCAAGCAGTAAAAAAACCTTACTATTCTTCCAGATCATATTGCTTGATTTTGCGGTACAACGTGCGCTCGGAAATACCCAAATCCCGTGCCGCATTTTTGCGTCTGTTGTTATTCTTTTGAAGTGCCCGAACGATCAGTTCTTTTTCTTTCTTCTCGATCAAAAGGGAGTCATCTTCCGTTTCATGCGTGATGTCGTGAACCTCTTCTTCATCGCCATGTACTTCCTGAACTTTTGGAATGGCCGGTGTATAGTTCAGCAACGATGAATCGGGAGCGGGAATCGTATCAATGCCATTAAACAATTCCGGATTATCTTTCACCAGCTGCGATGCATTTCCGTTTTCACCAAATGCCTGCAGCACAAGCTTCTTCAGATCGATCATGTCTTTCTTCATGTCGAACAGAACTTTATAAAGAATATCACGCTCCGAAAATGAATCTCCACCCGATGCTGCTCCCGTGCGGTACAAAGCAGGCAGACTTTTCTCCTGCGGAAGATATTGTAACAGCTTCTCGGTATCGATCTCCTTAACGTCAGTTGATAACACCGACATTTGTTCGACCAGATTTTTAAGCTGGCGGATGTTTCCGGGGAAGCGATATTTCAATAAAGTTTCCTTTGCGTCATCCGTGAGCGAGATCGGCTTCACTTTATATTTCTCTGAAAAATCGCCTGCAAACTTTCGGAACAGCAACTCTGTATCTTTCCCGCGTTCGCGCAAGGGCGGAACATAAATAGGTACCGTGCTTAAGCGATAGTAAAGATCTTCCCGGAATTTACCTTCCTCAACCTTCAGCATCAGGTTAACGTTGGTTGCCGCAACAACCCGAACATCGGTCTTGATAACTTTCGAAGATCCTACTTTTATAAACTCACCGTTCTCTAACACACGCAGCAATCGGGCTTGCGTGCCCAGGGGCATTTCACCAATCTCATCCAGGAAGATTGTTCCACCATTGGTTACTTCAAAATATCCCTTTCGTGCTTCGTGTGCACCCGTAAATGAGCCTTTTTCGTGCCCAAACAACTCAGAATCAATGGTTCCTTCCGGAATTGATCCACAGTTTATCGCAATGAATTGCCCGTGCTTGCGTGAGCTCAGGCTGTGAATAATTTTGGAAAAGGATTCTTTTCCACTGCCACTTTCACCGGTAATCAGCACCGACATATCCGTTGGTGCAACCTGCATGGCAACGCGAACTGCATTGTTAAGCAGGGTAGAAGCCCCGATGATGCCGAACCGTTGTTTTACACTTTGTATTTCTGAGTCGCTAATGTTCATTCTGTAACAGCTTTACCAATCAGTGTTCCGCGTGTGGAACTTTCAACCAATACATTCACATACTGTCCTTTCCGGAAATTTTCTTTCGGAAAAACGATTACTTTATTTTGAGAATTACGGCCCTGCAAAAAATCTTCCGAACGTTTGGAGAATCCTTCAATCAATACTTTATAAACTTTGCCTTCATTTTCTTTATTGCGGATTACTGCGTGCTCGGTTTGAAGGCTGATGATTTCTTCCAGTCTTCGAAGTTTGACATCCTCGGGGACATCATCTGCATATTTTTTTTCAGCCAGCGTTCCCGGGCGCTCGGAGTAAGTAAACATGTACGCAAAATCATACCGTACAGCGTCCATCACCAGAAGCGTGTCTTTATGCTCCTCTTCTGTTTCAGAACAAAAACCTGAGATCATATCGGAAGAGATTCCCGTATCGTCACCGAGTATCTCACGGATGCGCAATGCCCTGTTGATGTACC
>CAZHQP010000060.1:9743-11400 GCA_964534735.1 uncultured Roseivirgaceae bacterium | reverse complement strand
GGGTAACCACCGCGCTCGCTTACGCCATCTTTCACTTCATCGTTTGATAGAACCGTTCCCAAAGCCGGGCACCAGTTCACCATGGTTTCTGAGCGGTAGGCTATTCTGTAATTCTGCAGAAAGTTTTCCTTTTCCTGTTCGTTGAAATTCTTCCATTGCTCTGCAGTAATGATGCGAGTTTCGTCAGCGCAAACGGCCTGAATGTTCTTGTTGCCTTCTTTTTCCAGCGTGGCTATAAGTGTTTTGATTTGTTCGGTACGCCCAGTCGACAGTCGACCGTCAACTGTCGACTGAAGGTTGTACCACGAATCAAACAATTGCATAAAGATCCACTGCGTCCATTTATAATATGCTGGATCAGTCGTCTGAACTTCACGGTCCCAATCGTAACAAAACCCGATCTGGTCGAGCTGGCGTTTATACGTTTCAATGTTTACGCGCGTAGTTTTCTCCGGATGCTGACCTGTTTGAATGGCGTATTGCTCAGCGGGTAATCCAAATGAGTCGAAGCCCATGGGATGAAGCACATTAAATCCCTGCAATCGCTTATAGCGCGAAACAATATCCGAGGCGATGTATCCCAGCGGGTGGCCAACGTGAAGCCCGGCTCCGGACGGATAGGGGAACATATCCAGCACATAATACTTAGGCTTGTCAGATGAGTTTGACACTTTATAGGTGCCGCGCCTCCGCCATTCTGAACGCCATTTTTCCTCAATTTTCCGGATCTCTTCTTTGCTGTACTCGGCCATAATTTTCTGTAAAAGTCCCGGGAATCTCCGGGAAACCGCAAAAATAATCCATTCCTGCGAATTGCCCAGTGTCGCCATTCAACAGCTCATCATGCCCTGCCGACAGTTCGGTAACTCATTTTTTTAAAACCCCGGCCTGAAGGCGAACCTTTACTGTGTAATCGCCTCAAAGACCAGTTATGAATGCAGTTTTTACAATCCTCTTGACCATACTGACAACAGTCACTTTTGCACAGACTAAAATCTCGGGTAACGTAACAGATGAAAAGGGTGAACCTGTTATCGGGGCGAATGTGATGATCAAAGATTCTTATGATGGCATTAGTACCGGTGCTGACGGCTCGTTCAGTTTTACGACAACCGAAACAGGAAAGCACATTTTGATTATATCCTCAATTGGTTATAAAACTATGGAGCAGGAGATTGAGCTCCTGGGACAAGCGCTTGAAGTAAACCTGATCATGAAGGAAGAATTCAACGAGCTGGAAGCCGTTGTGATCTCAGCCGGATCGTTTACTGCCGGAGAAGAAAAGCGCAGAACGATCTTAAAAGCAGTTGACATTGCCACCACGGCAGGTGCAACGGCTGATATCGCAGGAGCCTTAAATACCTTACCCGGAACAACTAAAGTGGGAGAGACTGGCCGTTTATTCGTTCGCGGAGGCGATGACAGCGAGGCCAGAACCTTTATCGATGGTATGGCCGTGTTGAATTCGTACGGGGCATCAGCGCCCAATACGCCAACCCGTAGCCGCTTTATGCCTTTCATGTTTAAAGGCACCAGCTTTAGCACAGGCGGATATTCAGCAGAATATGGTCAGGCGCTTTCATCTGCGCTAATCTTAAATTCTAAAGATAAGGCAGAGATGAACCAAACCGATATTGGAATTCTTTCGGTTGGCGGA
>CAZHQP010000060.1:0-9733 GCA_964534735.1 uncultured Roseivirgaceae bacterium | reverse complement strand
TACACCGATATCAGCCCGTATTACAAGATCATCAATCAGCGGGTGGACTGGAAAGATCCCTATAAATCGCTGGAGAGCAGCGGAGCATTCCGGCAGCAGATTGGAAGCAATGGCGGTTACTTAAAACTATACGGTAACTACAGTAAAGCAACTTTGTCGATGTACCAGCACGATATTGCTGAACCGCAAAACAAACAGCTTTATGAAATCAATAATGAGTATGCATATGGAAACGCTGCATATCAGCAACCGATAAATGAGAAATGGTCGGTGCGTGGAGGGTTGGCCTACTCGTATAGCGACAATGCGATCAAAATCGATGGCAGTCCGATGCGTGAACTGGAAAAAGGTTTACATGCAAAAGGCGTTTTGGAAAATTCTTTATCGGATAAAGTTGAACTGCGTTTCGGAACTGAGATCATCACCCGTGACTATACGGCTTCACGTTACGATGCTGTGTTGGATCAGATTCAATCACAGAGTTTTGATGAAGTAATCTCCGGAACTTTTGCTGAAACCGAAATTTATGTAAACAACCGGATCGTTACGCGCACAGGTTTGAGGATGGAATATAACAGCCTGATGGATAAGCTTTCGGTGGATCCCCGGATTTCTGTAGCCTATAAACCGTTTGAGAAAGGCCAGTTTTCAATGGCTTACGGAACATTCAGACAAACTGCTAAAAATCAATATGTTAGAATAAACAATGACTTGAGCAGCGAAAGAGCTGAACATTTGATTTTCAACTACCAGGTTATCACCGATAGCAGAACCTTTCGCGTTGAAACCTATTATAAAAAGTATTCTGATCTGGTAAAGTTCGGAAACGCTGAGCAGACAATCATCAATAATAAAGGCAATGGCTTTGCACGTGGCGCAGAGATATTCTGGCGCGACAGTAAAACATTAAAGGGTGTTGATTACTGGGTTTCGTATTCTTTCCTCGATACCAGGCGCGATTACCTGAACTATCCTTACAAAGCGATGCCAACGTTTGCTTCCAGGCATAACATCTCGGTCGTGTACAAACACTTTATTAACAAGCTTAAATCACAGATTGGAGTAACGTACTCATACGGATCGCCCCGTTCGTACAACAATCCCAATGATGACAAGTTCAATGCAGGACGCACACCTTCTTACCAGGACCTGAGCGCTAACGTAGCCTATCTGCCGAAAAACTGGCTGATCATTTATGTGTCGTGCACGAATTTATTAGGGCGCGACAACATCTTCGGTTATGAGTACAGCGCCACTGCTGATGTGAACGGGGACTACGCAGCCCGGGCTATCAAGCAAGCTGCGCGACACTTTCTATTGGTCGGGGTTTTTATCACTCTCTCCAAAAATAAATCAGTTAATCAATTACCGAATCTATAGTCAATCCAAACACTTAAATAATACAATTATGAAAGCAATCTTCGCCATCATTTTAACCCTGATCGTTTCAACCTTAACTGCTCAGGGCAAGTACACTGAAACCATGTTAAAGAGCATTGACGCTGTTTATAAAGCAAAAACCGTATCCGAGTATCAGGATGCAGCCAACGCGTTTGAACGCATTGCCACTGCCGAAAAAACAAAGTGGGAACCTTACTACTATGCAGCGTTTAGCTACATCACCATGGCTAACGTTGAAACGGAAAGCGCCAAAAAGGACACATATCTTGACCTGGCAACAAAAAACCTTGATAAAGCAAAAGGTATCAAAGCAAACGATTCAGAGATTACTGCGCTGGAAGGATTTGTTTATATGATTCGCGTAACCGTTGATCCGGCAACCCGCGGCCAGGAATATTCAGGAAAAGCATTTCGGTCATTCAGCACAGCGGTTGCGCTGAATCCTGAAAACCCGCGTGCACTTGCGTTGCTTGCCCAGATGCAATACGGTACAGCTCAATTCTTCGGAAACTCAACCGCAGAAGCATGCGGAACGGTTGATAAATCGCTTCAGAAGTTTGAAACGGTTAAAGTTGAAAATGCCTTAGCGCCACAGTGGGGAAAGCAATTCGCTGAAAGACTCAAAGAAAATTGTAAGTAATAAGATAATTTTATCCGTCATGCTGAGCCTGCCTGCCGGCAGACAGGCGGAAGCGAAACATCTCCTGATGCGGTAACAAACAGGGGATTCTTCGCTGCGCTCAGAATGACGTTACCTCTATAATCCTATGGCAACCCTAATCAAATTCCTGATCTATTCGCACGTAGTGGCCGGAGCGATCTCGCTGATCTCAGCGCCTGTATCCATGGCGGTTTTCAAAGGCGGGAATGTTCATCGTATCGCGGGCAAGATTTTTTTCTGGAGCATGGTCTACATCTTTGTGTCTGCGATAATTCTGGGCACGTATCATTGGAAGCCATTTCTGTTAATGGTTTCAGTATTAAGTTTTTACCTGGTGTATAGTGGATATCGTACCGTGTACCAGAAACAGATTCATCCGGGCAAAGGTGCAAGGTGGTACGACTGGACTGTTGCCGCACTTTGCGGGATCTTTATGTTGTGTTTTCTCATCTGGTCAATCGACCTGGTGGTTAATGGAACAAATGCGATCCTGATTGTATTTTTTAGCGTAGGTGGATTGTTCAGCATCTTCACAGAAGTAAAACGCTATCTCCGCAAGCCGGATGCTAAACATAGCTGGTTATTTAACCATATCGGCAGAATGGTGGGCGGCTTTATTGCTGCTGTTACTGCCTTCTCTACCAATGTGCTAAGCTTCCTTCCGGGATTGGCGCAATGGCTGTGGCCGACTTTGATCGGAACACCCTTGATTATCTACTGGATCAGGGTCTATCGTAAAAAGCTTGATAACGGAGCAAGAATCACCGATCTTGTTCAAATAAATAAACTTTGAAAAGTGGCCTTGTTAGTGAAATTCAGCAAGTTGAAACTGGTAGAAGAATTGAAATTCCTTGCTGGAGTTACAGTGGCCAGCGTTGCGCAGACTTATTTCTCCTGCCGGGGCTGTCATGATAATCTTCGTGCTTACACATTGGTCAGTCTCTTTTGTTTATGCATGTGGTACCTTCTTTGGCGTGGTAACGGACTGCTTACGGATTTAACCAACAGGCGTGTGTCCTGGATTGAGACTCCGGTCAAGCGTTTTGTAATCGGTGTAATAATTACAGTTGGGTATACAACTGCAATTATTTTTCTGATGATGCAAGCCTTCAAAGTTATTTTTGATTTCCATTTTGGAGGTAATGTGATGCCGACAATTATTTATTCGGTTACAATCACTATTATTATTTCACTATTCCTTCATGGTCGGGAATTTTTTCTTAACTGGCGCAAGCTTGAGTTGGATGCCGTAAAGCTTCGTAACGAAAATCTGACATCAAAATACGAATCGCTGAAAAGCCAGCTTGATCCGCACTTTCTCTTCAATAGTTTAAATGTACTTACTAATCTGGTGTATCAGGATGCTGATAAATCAGCGCGTTTCATTAAACAACTTTCCGAAGTATACCGGTATGTCCTTGAAGTTCGGAATAAAGAACTTGTTCCGCTCGGAGCGGAATTGAAGTTTGTTGAATCGTATTTGTTCCTGCAACAAATCCGGTTTGGTGATAAGCTGAAAGTTGATAACAGGCTGGAAGGTGTTGAGGGTTTAATTCCACCGCTGGCGTTACAAATTCTGGTTGAAAATGCCATCAAGCATAATGTTATCTCAGAAGATGACCCGCTGACAATCAGCATGTTTGTTGCGGATAAATATATTGTAGTCAGGAATAATCTTCAAAAGAAGCTTCGGTTAACAGAGGGAAGTACGGGCATTGGCCTGGATAACATCTCCAAACGATATGAATTTCTAAGTGATCAGAAAATCATTATTGAAGAAACAAACACAAGCTTCGTTGTGAGGCTGCCTTTACTTGAGAACAACGCATGAATGTACTGATCATAGAAGACGAGCCGTTGGCAGCGCAACGATTGGAAACCCTGATCGTTGAATTGGCCGCTCATGCCCGTGTTGTTGGCCGCATTGATTCTGTAAAAAAATCAGTGCAGTGGCTGCAAAAAAATTCATCACCCGATTTAATACTGATGGACATCCAGCTTGCTGACGGACTCAGCTTTTTGATCTTCGAGCAGTGTGAAGTAAAATCCCCGGTAATCTTTACAACGGCTTACGATGAATATGCATTGAAAGCCTTTAAGGTAAACAGCATCGACTACATTCTTAAGCCTGTTGATAAAACTGAGTTGAGCAATGCGCTCCGCAAGCTTGAAGGTTTTAAAAACTCTAAACCGTCTCAGGAGCTATTGATGCAGAACATCAATCAGGCCATAAGCATGCTCACGAGAAAGTATAAGGAACGGTTTGTTATTAGAGTAGGAGAGCATCTGAAGACTGTAGAGGTAAAAAATATCCTGTATTTCTATAGTCAGGAGAAGACTACATTTTGTCACAGCACCGATAACCGGAATCATATCCTGGACTTTACGCTCGAACAGCTCGAAACATTAGTTGATCCGGGCGAATACTTCCGGGTAAACAGGAAATACCTCGTTCGGGGGGATAGTATTCAGGATATCATCTCATATACCAATAGCCGGCTAAAGTTGGTTTTAAAAAATTCTCAGGATAATGACGTGATCGTTGCCCGGGAGCGGGTTCAGGAGTTCAGGCAATGGTTGGATCGTTAGGCCTTACAATCTTTTTGAGCTCTTCAATATCAGTTTGCTTCAGAGGCTTCGTCACAAAATGCACTACATTTTGATGTAAGAAGGCCTGCACCCTGTCTTTCTGACTATTTGAGCTGGTAAGCACCACAATCTTCGATTTGTCTTTCACCGTCTGCGGAAGTGTCTTAAACCCTTCCAGGAAGCCAAAACCATCAACATTAGGCATATTCAGGTCCAGAAAAATCACATCCGGAGCAACTTCACCCTGGGTAACGGCAAGGTTCTCGAGGGCTTCCTCTGCGGAGCGATAAGCCGTCAGTTTTTTGGAGAACTGATAAACCTCAAGAAATCGTTTCTGGATAAAAAGATCGATATCACTGTCATCAATAAGTACTGTTGTGTCCACCATGCCGCTAAATTCTTCAAACAGTTTTGACTATTAGCTTAAACTTAAAACAAAAAGTCTGAAAAAGCCGAAAAAATCACTTAAAATTGTCTTTTCGTTCGTTTCCAAAGCAGTAAAAAATATAGTAAAATTGCCTTTTAAACCTAATTCAACTATGAACTTCAAGCGGTCTATTTATCTTGTTCTGAGTGCTTTTTTAATGGTAGGACTTAGCGCATGCGGGTCGTCCAACAGCGATAAGGAGAAAGATTCTGATGAATTCAAGGATGCTGAAAAGAGTCTTGAAAATCAGATAAAAGATGTTGTATATAACATCCCGTCTCCAACCGAAATTCCATACCTGCTTCAGGCAACAGGTGCTGATTATAATCCGGGTTTGGTTAATCCACGCACAAAAGTTGATCAGTATACCACGCATACTGATAAAGCTGCGTTGAACTTGGGTATTTATTCAGCTGACATTGGCTACCTGACGTCATATGAAAAAGCTCAGGAAGCAATCGACTATCTGAATGCATGCAAAACACTGGCAGATGGTCTGGGTGTTATCGGAACTTTCGATATGGATATCCTGAAACGCTTCGAAGCAAATATCTCTAATAAGGATTCACTTTCTTACCTGTTGGATGAGACAATCAAACAAACTGATAAATTCCTGAAAGACGAAAGCCGTAACAAACTTGCTGCACTGGTGGTAACCGGAAGCTTCGTGGAAGGACTTTATATTTCAACCGGATTAATCAAGAGCTATCCTAAAAATATTCTTCCGGACGATGCTACCCGTAATACTGTGCTTGGTCCATTGTTGCGAGTTGTAATTCAGCAAAAGCAATCTGTATCTGACCTGTTGAAAATGTTAAGCGTTGTTGAGCAAACGGGTCCGGTTGCCGGAATTATCTCTGATTTGAAGGATCTTGAAAAAGCTTACGCTGATCTTAACATTGAAGAAAACCTTAAAAATAACCGTGCAGACCTTGTATTGAACGACAAGAAACTCGGTGAAGTGACTATGATTGTTGAACGTCTGAGAAAATCAATTGTAGATTAATCTTTAAGCGTATAAAAACTTACATACAGGGACTGGCTCATAAAGAGCCAGTCCCTGTTTCTTTCTATAGATAGCGTATATTTAACAAGCCAAACCTGATTTTATGAGTGAGCTCATACTGAAAGCAATTATCCGATTGTTCGCTGTTGTCGCCCGTCAGGACGGGGTAACGGAACAGGAACGGGATCAGATCAAGACCTTCCTGAAAGAGCATATTGCAGAGAGCATGGTAGCCTACTACCTTTCCCTGTTTGATGAATACACCAGGCCGGGCGCACACAGCTCGCAGGGCGATACACATGCACTTCAGCAGGAATGTGACGAGATCAATCGCGGACTTACTCAAAAGCAAAAGGTAATCATTGTACTTGAGCTTGAACGTATTGTGCTGGCAGATGAGAAAATATCGAAGCGCGAGGAAGAACTTATGCACATCATTTGTGAATCCTTTAAGGTAAAAGAAGAAGATCTTGCGTCTATCCGGCAATTTGTAGTAGGGCAGGTTGCCTCCGAGCTTGATCATGAAGCTTTGTTGATCATTGATGCGCACGAGGATAAAGATTTTGCGCATGCAAAACATATTCGTAAGCCCCACCTGAAAGGCTTAATTGAAGTATTATACATTCAGCAGGCCGAACTGTACTTTGTAAAATACATTGGCAAGGAAGATGTTTATCTGAACAGTGTTCCGGTTAAGCCTGGAACGATAAACGTGCTGGCGGTAGGGAGCGCCTTGCGTTGGGACAAAGATGACCCGGTGTACTATGGTGATGTACTGGCCAAGTTCAAGAAGTTTGATGATGGCAGCCGAATTACGTTCGAAGCAAAGGCAATTGATTTTAAATTCAAGAACGGAAAGCTTGGCTTAAGAAATATAAACCTGGCGGAAGAATCGGGTAACCTGATTGCTTTGATGGGAGCCAGTGGTTCAGGAAAATCAACCCTGCTTCACGTATTAAACGGCTCTGAAAGACCTTTTAAAGGCCAGGTGCTGATCAATGGCGTGGATATCCACCGTGAGCCGGAACGCATTGAGGGGGTTATCGGGTTTGTTCCACAGGATGATCTGATCATCGAAGACCTGACGGTTTATCAAAACCTGTACTTTGCAGCCAAGCTTTGCTTTAATGATAAAAGTGAGGAAGAAATTGATACCCTTGTTTTAAAAGTACTGGAAGATCTCGGGCTCTCGGAAACCAAGGATTTGAAGGTTGGCTCTCCCTTGCGGAAAACAATTAGTGGTGGTCAGCGTAAGCGCTTAAATATCGGTCTTGAGTTGTTACGCGAGCCATCTGTACTTTTTTGTGATGAGCCGACAAGCGGACTATCGTCCCGTGATTCCGAAAATATTATTGACTTACTAAAAGAGCTTTCGTTGAAAGGAAAACTGGTGTTCACGGTAATCCACCAGCCTTCGTCAGATATTTTTAAAAAATTTGATAAGCTTGTGATCCTGGATACGGGTGGATATCAGATCTATTACGGTAACCCGGTCGATGCCATTGTCTATTTCAAACGAAGCATCAGCCTCATCAACAGCGATGAAGGCGAGTGTAATGAATGTGGCAATGTTAACCCGGAACAGATATTCAACATCATTGAAACGAAAGTGATCAATGAATACGGACATTTTACGCCTGAGCGTAAAATCACAGCTGAACAATGGAACAAAACGTATGATCGCAGCGCTAAAATTTCAACACTTGAAACTGCTCAGGAAGCATTAAAGTCAACGCTGCAGATTCCTGGTCGCATCAGGCAAGCGGTTATTTTTGCCATGCGTGACATCCAGGCCAAGCTTCATAACACGCAATACTTAGTAATTAATTTGCTAGAAGCGCCTCTGCTGGCATTTATCCTGGCGTTCATCGTGCGCTACTACAATGTGGATGATAAGCTTATGTCGGGTTACGTGTATGGTAAAAACCTTAACCTGCCTGCGTATCTGTTCATGAGCGTGATCGTGGCCTTGTTTATGGGGCTGACCGTAAGTGCGGAGGAGATTATCCGTGACCGGAAGATATTGAAGCGTGAAGCATTTTTGCACCTGAGCCGAAGCAGTTACCTCGCGTCTAAAATTTCAATTTTATTCACCTTATCCGCCATTCAAACTATCATGTTTGTGTTGCTCGGCAATTACATTTTAGGGATTAAAGGTATGTTCTTTGAGCATTGGACAATCCTGTTTACAGCTTCATGTTTTGCGAACGTATTAGGATTGAATATTTCCTCTGCATTTAATTCTGCCGTGACGATCTATATTCTGATTCCTATTTTATTGATTCCGCAGCTTATCCTGAGCGGGGTAGTGGTAAAATTTGATAAGCTTAATCCTGCAATCGGGAACACAACCACTGTTCCGTTTGTGGGTGACCTGATGGCTTCACGCTGGGCTTTTGAAACAGCCATGGTCACACAGTTTAAAGACAATAAGTTTGAGCAAAAATTTTATGAGGAGGACAAAAAGATGGCCAACTCAGATTATAAGAAGGTTTATTTTATTCCAGAGCTTGAGACCCGACTTCAATATTGTCTGGTAAACCTGAGTTCACAGGATGAATCGATAAAAAGTAAAATTAAAAGCGATCTCGAGCTGGTTTACAACGAAATTAAACGAGAGGCAGAAGAGGTGAGTGCGGGAGAATTGCCGTTTACGAATTCACTCACACCCTCAAAATTTGATTCTGCAGTTTATCAGGAGACCAGCGACTTTTTTATTAAGCTGAAGCGTGTGTACATGAACCGATATAATGAAGCAGATGCGGTAAAAGAAGCCAAGATCGCTGCCATGACCAATACACCGGAAAAGGAACTTGAGTTTGAGCAATTCAAAGCTGATTATCACAATGAAGTGATTGCTGATTTAGTAAAAAACCTTTCCGAAACGCATCGCACGATTGAGAAGGATGGTAAATTAATCCAGAAGATATACCCGATCTATAAAAGACCGGATCCGGATCACATCATTGATTTTAATGCGCAGTTTTACATGCCTTCGAAGCATTTCCTGAACAGGAATATCGACACGTTTTATTTTAATCTCGGGGTTATCTGGTCGATGTCTTTGGTCTTGGCGATTGCATTATATTTTGATGCGCTGCGGAGAATCATAGACGGAATTGGCAATTTGTCTAAACCCGTATAACATGTTTTTTGTTCTATCGAAGATCCTTTCGTTTCTCACTAACCCGATGATTTTCGTTTTTGGTTTTCTGATCGCTTCGGTTCTTTTAAAGAAAGCGCATTTAAAAAAGCGGTTCTTCTGGATCGGGTTTTCATTGCTTTTATTTTTTTCCAACGACTTTCTTGCCAACGAAGCGATGCGGGTGTGGGAAATTGAGGCAACTCCTTATAATTCTATTGATAAAGTTTACAATTGGGGCATCGTGCTAACCGGTGTAACGCTCAATGATCGTGAGCCTGATGACCGCGTTTATTTTCATCACGGAGCGGATCGCGTGATGCATACCATTCAGCTTTATAAATTGGGCATCATCAAAAAGATCCTCATCAGCGGGGGAGTGGGAAGGGTAATTACCGAAGGCCGGCCTGAAGCGGATGAATTGTTTAAGGTTATGGTGATGGCAGGTGTTCCAGCCGCTGATATTTTAATTGAGAATGAATCGCGCAATACACATGAGAATGCGCT